>NZ_JADBTR010000024.1:0-40533 GCF_020246065.1 Microcystis sp. M144S2 | reverse complement strand
TATCAACAACTCATGCTTGTAAAGCTTGTACAATAGGGCTTTGAGTTTTTGTTAGATTGATATTTATCAACTTTAGAGCATTGCTGGACAGAGAGGGAGCTTGGGGAATTTTCTACAGTGTAAGTTCGGAAGAACCAAAAAACTTGATAATTATCATTGATAAAATCCCACAAGCAAAGAATAATTTGTTTATATCTTCGCAAAATATTCTCGTCAATAATTGTTTTTTTGCCATAATATTTACTGCACTTAACTAAATTAACAACGCCGAAATTGATCTACTAATAACAAGGAAAACTATCTGCTCTTATGGTCTTTTTTATGCTTATTTAAACCACGAAAACTCCAGTGTTTGTGCAAGAAAAAATTATAAAACATTAAACCTGCACTCACAATTACTACCGATGCCATGTACCATAGTTTAAATACTTCTACCAAAATAAACATCCAAGCCACGTTAATTAATAAGCCAGAAAACATCACATTATAGTATTTTATCAATTCTGGGAAAAACATTTTTATACTTGTATTAAAAGTATAAAACTTATTTAGGCAAAACCCAATAAAACTTGTATAAATTAGAGCAATAACTACCGATGCAATGTAATGAAATTTGATTTTTTCAGTTAATAAATATATGGAAACAGTATAAATAATATTACAAGTTAAACCAAAAATAAAAAATCGTCGAAATTGTTGACTAGATAGTAAAGAACAAAATTTGTAAAAACTCTTTTGAAGTAGATTAATCATAATTTAGATTACTTTGGCAATAACTTGTTTTACACGATAGTAACTACTATATCGAATAGAGATAAACTGTCCTCACATATTCAAATCCCTCATGATCATAGTCCCCTTTCTGGGATAGGAACCACCCGCGCCCCTCAATTAGTGGCAATTTCCTGGGAACCATCGCTACTGCCATTATCGGCGATTAGCACCTCTCCCGCAATTTTCTGTCATTCCAGATAATCTCGTGCTTTGCCGATACAGGTAGCCAGGGTTTCCGCCTCGTTGAGACAAGGCATGACGATCGATAATTCTAGAGTAGGTATCTGCTCCTTAGAGGCGGCATCTGCCATGACCTGATTTTCCAGCATAACAATGGCGGTGGAGTCGTTTTGCCCAAGAGTATAACAGGTTATGTACAGCAGTGTCCCAAATTGTTAGCAGACAATCTGCTTATTCTTTTTCCTCTGAGCGGCAATCTATATCTGAAGTTGAATGGCGATCGCTCGGCTGGACTCTCTGACTTTCTTGATTTGGCAATTTGACCCAAATTTTTGAGCAACTGAAATTCTGATGCTATCCTCGCCATCCCACCTGATTATTTGCTAAAATTCATGGCCAAATCTCCTTAACCCCAACTGACCTTACATTTGCTCAAAAGCTATCTGCTTGCTACTGAATTTTTGATGCGTCCGGGACGCATCCCACGGCCAAATATCGCCAATTTCCCCCTAGGCTTTGGGTCTTAAATAAACTAGAGACTGTTGCCAAATTAAAGTGGGTTTATCGTAGTGATCAACCAGGTATAGACAGTTAACATCTTGCCAAAGGATGCGACCAACGAGCAGATCATCGGTGCTTAACTTAATTTCTACTTCCCGTTTCTCTTGAATATAGCTCTGTACTTGTTTAATACTCGGCAGACCAGGATCGAATTGAGACATAATGAGTTTATCGATGAGGTGTTCATCCTCTATTATTCCTGTTGAGTAGCTTTTATTGACGATGAGAATCCCCTTCACCAAATATCAAGGCCTGGGCAATGATTTTATTTTGATAGATAACCGTCACAGTCCCGAACCCCTGATCACACCAGAAATGGCCGTGGCTATGTGCGATCGACATTTTGGCATCGGTGCCGATGGCGTGATTTTTGCGCTTCCCGGCCAAGCAGCAACCGACTACACCATGAGAATTTTCAACTCTGATGGTTCGGAACCGGAAATGTGTGGTAACGGTATTCGCTGTCTAGCCCAATTTATCGCCCGTTTAGAGGCTAACAACGCCATTGGCCGCACCTATCGTATTCATACTCTAGCAGGAACGATTATTCCCCGTTTAGAAGCCAATGAACAGGTAACGGTTGATATGGGACCGCCGCAACTACTAGGCAGTGAAATCCCTACCACTTTGGTCAATGGATCAGAAAAAGTCCTCGCGGTTCCCCTAGAGGTGGAGGGTAAAGATTGGTTAGTTACTTGCGTTAGTATGGGTAATCCCCACTGTGTCACTTTTGTGGATGATCTGGCCTCTATTCCCCTAGAAACTATCGGGCCAAAATTTGAGCATCATCCAGTTTTTCCCCAACGGACTAATGTGGAGTTCGTGGAAGTAATCGCGCCGGATTATATGAAGATGCGTGTCTGGGAAAGAGGAGCGGGAATTACTCTCGCTTGCGGTACTGGTGCTTGTGCTGTGGTAGTGGCTGCCCTATTGACGGGCAACTGCGATCGCAGTTGTACCGTAGAACTGCCCGGTGGTTGTCTTCAGATTCACTGGTCCCAAACTGATAACCGGGTTTACATGACAGGTCCTGCTAAAGCTGTTTTTGAGGGCATTTACACGGTCTAAACCAACCCGCTAGGACGGGGACTGAACTCCCCGAACAGCGCGACGGGATTGTTAATTCTTAGAGACTGGTAATCCAAGCAATGATTCCTTTACCAGTTAACAATTCAATGGCTAAAAGAGAGACAAAGCCAATCATAGCTAGTCTGCCATTCAATTTTTCAGCTTTTTTGGTAAAACCGAGACTGCTAGAACTATCAACGTACATTTTCGGTTCAACAGCAAAATTATTCAGTCTTCCTTGTTCTTCGGTGGTGTAGCCGCGGGCAGTCATGGGGAGGCTCCTTTTGTATGCTTATGTTAAGAAGTGTAACACATTGTTAAGTTATGTTGCAAGTTTTAACAAAAAATTTCTGGGGACTCAGAAAAACTCGATGAGGTGGTCAGTCAACGGCAGGGTTCTAGGCTGTCAGGGTAGTGCTATAGTTCTACCTTATCTGGGTTTATCGATAAAATTTTGCCTTTTTCTTGACAAATTAGTCAGATTGTGGTACCAAAGAGGTATAAACTCGATCGCCTGATCAAGAAAAAGACAAAAACTATCTTAAGGTTGCCAGAGGACTGCCGTTAAACCCCGTAGGGGTTAGCGGGGGATAAATTGCCACCAAAAGCGAACCCAATCCTAGGGAGTCAACTTGTCTTGAGGGAAGATGCTGGGAAGGGTAAGTGTGGGGAGAATAGGGGAAAAACCGCTAGGAAAAACCTGAATAGAATCTTAGTATATAGAGTGGCTAGTAGCCGTAAGTAACGATCGCGCTCACTGTTTTTGTAAATTCTATGGCAGAGATTAGCCCAGAGATCAACCTCATGCAGATAGCGACTATACTCAACCAATATCGATTTGAAATGAGAGGATACAAAGCGCAGGAATTAATCGAGCGCTGGTTGCCCACCTATTCGCTAAATTGGATTCGCATGGCGATTTTAGAAGCACTCTATCAGGGACGTTACAAAGTCATTTCGGTGGAGGAAATCCTCAAAATTTGGCACCGTCGCGGCCATCCTACCTTTCATTTTACGGGGGAATTCGAGCGATTGGTTTGTAAAAACCTGCCAGATTCCCAGTTAAATGGCAAAAAAACAGCAGTTATCCCTAAACAGGAAAAGATCAATATACTTTCTGCCACCCTTGAGCGGCCTTATCCAGAGCCACAAGCGGAAGCCACAAGGGAAGATTCTCTACTAAACTTAGAAACTTCTCTTTTTAATGATCCTCGCAAAGGTATGAGTGATCTGGAGGAATTATTCTCACAGTTAACCCCAGAAACGTCCAAATTCCTTAAATTAGAATCAGTACCTAAATCGCCTAACGGTCATGGAACTAGGGAGAATTTTTCGGCTAATTTTAAACCGGTAATCGATGAGTTTATCCCTTTGTTAGACCCTTCGGAATTATATCCCAAATTAAAAGCTGTGGCTCGATCGCAGTATAAGTAGGGTTGACTGAAAAAGTTTTTCCTAGGGGCAGGGTGTGGGGTGTGGGCTTCGGCCGTGAGCTCAGCGTTCGACCGAGCTCACGCCGAGGTCCGAACGGGTGTGGGGTGTGGGGTGGTGGGGTACTGACACCAATTAATTCCCCGCCCTCAAGAAAAAAAAATCGCCTTGACGATTAGAATAGAGTTAACTTTTCCCCTCAAGGCTCTGCTCAATTAACTAGATTATGACATCCTCCTATTTTGGTCTAGAAACCGAAGAAAATAAACTAATTAACTCTAATAATCTCTCGTTCGCCGCTTCTCTTGGTATTCACGGCCTAATTTTAGCGATTATCTTACCTAATTTCCTCAATAATCCAGCGCAGGAGCCAAAAAAAGAGTTACGCAACGTCAATCTGATTGAATTGAATCCTCTAGAGCAGTCACGTCTTCCCAGTCTTGACTCCTCCCTGTCCAGCTTACCCGGACTGCCTAACCTCAATTCGTCTTCTTCCTCTTTGCCTCCTCTCCCCCCCATGGATGGCATCCATAACAGCACCTTACCTCCTTTACCCTCGGTTTCTTCCCTTCCCCCTTTACCTTCCTTACCTGCTTTACCTCCCCTCTCCTCTTTACCCTCCGTCAATATCTATTCCCCTCCCGTGGCATCTATTCCCTCTCCGGGTAGATTACCGATTCCTCGCAATTTTCCCACTTCTACCGCCAGTTTACCTAGTCCTCCTTCTGTTCCCACGCTGCCAGAGAATAATAATCTACCTAGGGAGACTAATAACCAGCAGCCCCAGCCTTACTTTGATCCCTACCAAGATAATCTAACTTTAGATAGATTGCGAAATTCGCCCCTTAGTGCATCGCAACAGGCGCAGGAACAATTAAACAATTCCTTGGCCCGCACACCGGAGCCGAATGGTCAATCTCCCCTCGATGAACAGCGTCGTCAACAATTAATGTGGGAAATGCGGGAACGTTTGCGCTCCCTAGAGGCGGACAAAAGCAATACCAGTAACGAGGAGGCCATGAGAAATCAGGTGGATTGGCTGGCCAGAGTCCAAAAAAGTAATCCTAACGCCTTAAATGAACTAAATCAGCCCAATCAGGGCAGCAGAGGCATAACTACCGTCAATTTGACTGGTAATTATCCCGCCACGGCTTGTTCCCGTCAATTAGCGGGGACGGCGGTTTATGGGGTGACGGTGGATGCTCAAGGGCGCCTCAGCAGTGAACCCCAGTTGATTAAAAGTGCCGGCTTCCCGATTTTCAATCAACAGGGGGCTAGGGAAGTACGCTTAACTCGCTTTAATAATCCCAGTGGTGAGTCGAGAATCTATCAGGTGCGAGTCAGTTTTGCCCCTAACCCGGAAGTGTGTCGAGGTGCGATCGCTAATCCCCCAAAACCGGAGGGTAGTAACCTCAATACTCGTAACTCCCCCCCCGTAACGCCAGCAATTGAAACCCCGCAACCCGCCGTTAGTCCCCAACCGGATAACGTCAAGCCGCCCGAAACCACAGGTCCAAATCCAGTCCAAACCCAGCCAGAACCGCCCAAAGAAGCGATAATCGAAGAAAAAGCCCCAGAAGCTCCCCCCCAAACCCCCGCTCTCAATCAGCCGGAGGTTTCCCCCGCTAGTCCCCCCACTAGCCAAAATCCTCAACCCCTGAGCGAGGAAGCCTTGCCCCCGGGTCCGCCGGCGGAAGCTAAAACTGAACCAGAAAGTTAGGCCTTTTCAGTTATCAGTTATCAGTTATCAGTTATCAGATGTGAGTTTTAAGTTTACTGATTACTGAAAAAAACTCTCATCTCCCTAGTCCATAATTCGATCCCTCCTTAATCCCCCCTTAATAAGGGGGGGCCGATCCCCCCTTAATCCCCCCTTAATAAGGGGGGCATCTGATAATTTTTAACGGCTACCTACTTATTTTTACTTAAATGATTTCCACTTCCCAGATACCCGATTCTTTTGTCTCACCTTGCCGTCGCGCCTCCGTTAGTCGTACTACCAAAGAAACCGATGTACAGGTGACGATCGATCTTGATGGTAGCGGCAATTGTCGCGCCCAGACAGGAATTCCCTTTCTTGATCATATGTTGCAGCAAATCGCCTCCCACGCTGCGATCGATCTCGATGTGCGTGCCACCGGAGATCTAGAAATTGATGACCATCACACCAATGAAGACGTGGGAATCACCCTCGGACAAGCTTTACTGCAAGCTTTAGGCGACAAAAAAGGGATCGTCCGTTTCGGGCATTTTGTCGCCCCTCTCGATGAAGCTTTAGTGCAGGTTGCCCTCGATTTTTCCGGTCGTCCCCACCTCAGTTATGGTCTAGAAATTCCCACCCAAAGAGTGGGAACCTACGATACTCAGCTAGTGCGGGAATTTTTTGTTGCTTTGGTCAATCACAGTCAAATGACCCTACATATTCGCCAATTAGACGGGATTAATTCCCATCATATTATTGAGGCTACTTTTAAAGCTTTTGCCCGGGCGATGAGTGGGGCCATAGCGATCGATCCCCGTCGCGCCGGTATAATTCCCAGTTCTAAGGGAGTTTTATAGAAGCGCTGCTTAACCCGAATTAACGTTAGCTTAGAAGCCCATAATTTGAGCCACTTGGGTTAATTCGGGCGCAATCCCAGATTTTAGTTGGTTATTGCTGTATTTTACCGCCGAATCTGGGTCTTTTAGTCCATTTCCCGTTAAAACACACACTACGGTGGCCCCATCGGGAACCTGTTGATGCACTTTTAATAATCCTGCCACAGAAGCGGCGCTGGCTGGTTCACAGAAAACCCCCTCTTGGCCCCCTAAAATCCGATAGGCTGCCAATATTTCCTCATCACTGACTGCGTGAAATTGCCCTTGACTAGCGTGACTAGCAGCCCAAGCTTTTTCCCAGTTAGCGGGGTTGCCGATACGGATAGCCGTGGCTAGGGTTTCGGGATGGTCAACCGGTTGTTTAGAGATAAAAGGGGCGGCCCCGGCGGCCTGAAAACCCATCATCTTCGGCAGCTGGTCACATTTACCTATCTGGTGATACTGACAGAATCCCATCCAATAGGCGCTAATATTGCCCGCGTTACCCACGGGAATACATAACCAGTCGGGGGCATTACCCAAGACATCGACAATCTCGAAAGCGGCGGTTTTTTGACCCTCTAAACGGTAGGGATTGACGGAATTGACTAAAGTTACGGGATAATTTTCTGATAGTTGGCGGACAATCTTGAGGGCATCATCGAAGTTGCCATTAATAGCGATGACTTCCGCTCCGTACAATAAAGCTTGGGCCAATTTTCCTAAGGCTACATAACCGTCGGGGATAATCACAAAGGCCCGCATCCCGGCCCTTCTTGCATAGGCTGCCGCCGCCGCCGAGGTGTTCCCGGTACTGGCACAAATCACCGCTTTTGCCCCTTCTTCCTTAGCTTTCGAGATGGCCATGGTCATGCCCCGGTCTTTAAAGCTGCCGGTGGGATTTAAGCCATCATATTTGACAAAAACCTTGACATCGCGCCCGATTTGTGCTGAGAGATAGGGGGCGGGGATCAGGGGTGTATTGCCTTCTAGGAGGGTAATTACAGGGGTTTTACTGCTTACGGGCAGAAATTGGCGATATTCTTCGATCAAACCGCGCCAGCCGCCGATAGACGAGGATTTAGTGGGTGATTGGGGGATCGATCGAGAAATAATTGTCATAGCCTTAAGGATACAGATTTGATTAGATGGCCTGATTTCCCATTTTATCCAATAAGCAGGCAAAAAAATTAATCTTGATCGCCTGGTTGGGATTCATGGGGGTTAAAACAGGGCTGTGAGGAGATAACAGGCAATAACAGCAAATAAATGGACTTTTAAGCAAAAAAATAGTTATTTTATCGCTATAAATCTGATTTTTTGCCCTTTTTTCTTTCAAAAGTTGATTTAATTAGCTGGTTATAATTAAATTGAAGATGGCTCCCCCCTTAATCCCTTGATAAGGGGGGTTTGATCCCCCCTGCCCCCCTTGATAAGGGGGGTGCCGAATAGTAGGGTTGATTCATGAATCAACCCTACCTTGAGGGGGTTTGATCCCCCCTGCCCCCTTTGATAAGGGGGGTTTGATCCCCCCTTAATCCCCCCTTGATAAGGGGGGTGTTTGACAGTTAACACCTACCTACTTAATAAACCATCACCGGGTAAATAGCTAGAGATAAAAATTATGAAGGAAAGTACCGTCCCCTCCATTAATCTCGCTCCTAAACTCAGACGCGATTTATCTTTACGGAATCCCTTTGATTATCTTTTGCTGTTGTACTGGGTGTTTTATTTTCCCCAAGCAGTGCGCTGGTATGTGGAAACGAGAGACGGCGGCGATAACCATACCGTACAATTGCGTCTAGGGATTCAGGGTCTTCTCTTAACTGTAATTACCCCTCTGATTATCTGTAGCATAGCAGCAAATTTAGGACTTTCTGTTAATTGGGTGGGCGTGGCGTTCGGCGTGGTGTGGGGCGTGGCGTTCGGCGTGGTGTCGGGCGTGGTGTCGGGCGTGGAGTGGGGCGCGGTGTGGGGCGTGACGTCGGGCGAGGCGTTGGGCGTGTTGGGCGTGGTGTTGGGCGTGGTGTGGTGCGCGGTGTGGGGCGTGGTGTCGGGCGTGGTGTTGGGCGTGGTGTTGGGCGTGGTGTGGGGCGGGGTGTGGGGCGTGGTGTGGGGCGTGGTGTGGGGCGTGGTGTGGGGCGTGGTGTGGGGCGGGGTGTGGGGCGTGGTGTGGGGCGTGGTGTTTATATTCGCCTTTTTCCGTCCTGATAATTGGCTAATCGGGCTTTTGGCGGGCCCCCAAGGGCGACTTTTTCCCCGTATTACCCTTCTACCGCTGCCGGGGTTAACCTCGACTCTACAACAATGGTTACAGCAAGACTGGGAAACGGCTATTAATAACCTCAATCAATACCTTCGGTACAGCCGCCAGTTTATTCCTGTCCTTGCCGCCGTTAATCGCGTTTTACCGCAATTCCCAGAGGCAGAAATTATCTATCGCGTCTCCCGTCTGGCAGAAAATCCCTCCGATTGGCAATTGTTAAAATATGCGTCCGCGTCGGCGAAACTGTTTTCTTGGTCTGACAGCCAAATCCGTCTAGATACTCCTGCTCGCGCCGCTGCCGCCGGTTTTTGGTATCTTCACCAACAGGACACCGAAAAAGCCGAAAAAGCCTTTGCTGTGGTACGTTCCCTCGCCTACGGGGAAGAAATGTATAGCCTCGCCCAAACTTTACACCGATTTAGTCAGGCTGCAACTCTCGATAGTATCGCTTCCCTGAAAGTTGCCCCCATTGCCGCAGAACCGTCATTACGTCCGCAAACTTGGCAAGCTATCAGCAGTTTAAATCGAGTTATCGCAGAAATAGCTTTAGTCCAGAGAAGTAGAGATCGGATTATCGGGGAATTAAGCGATATAATCGACCGACAGGCTGCCAATTTACCCCAAGCAGAAAAAGCATTAATCCTTTCTATCGCCCAAAAATGGAAAACTTGCTGTTCTTCTAGCTTGTAAGCTAAGACGCATTTAAACCGCTTTTTCTTAGATTAGCCGAATCTCCCGCCCCTGCCCCTAGGGTTGATTCATAGTAGGGTTGATTCATAGTAGGGTTGATTCATGAATCAACCCTACCCTGCCCCCCTTGATAAGGGGGGTGTCTGACAGTTTTTAACACCTACCTACTTAGTGCCAGATTAATTTCTTAGCTAGGATAGGCAAGAGGCAGCTAGAAAAAATTCTCCTGTCTCCTGTCACGGCTGCTGGCAGTAAGTAATTTTGCCGGCATCTGATATTCAAACTCAAGCAACTATGTGTCAACTTTTAGGCATGAATTGTAATGTCCCCACGGATATCTGTTTTTCCTTCGAGGGATTTTGTGCGCGGGGGGGAAAAACCGACGAACATCGAGACGGTTGGGGAATCGCTTTTTTTGAGGGTTTAGGTTGTCGAACTTTTATTGATGTTAAACCCTCGATCGCTTCTCCGATTGCGGAATTAATTAAAAACTATCCGATCCATTCTACCAATGTTATCGCCCATATTCGCAAAGCCACCCAAGGAGAAATTAAACTAGAAAACTGTCATCCTTTTCGGCGGGAATTGTGGGGAAAATATTGGGTTTTTGCCCATAATGGTCATTTAGAAAATTTCTCACCTCCTGCGGGAGATTTTTATCAACCGGTTGGGGACACGGATTCGGAAAAAGCTTTCTGTTTAATTCTTAATACCCTGCGAGAGACTTTTCCCCAGGGCAAACCCTCCCTACAACAACTCTATCAAGTCCTAAAAACTATCACAAACTCTATCGCTTGTCAAGGAATTTTTAATTATCTTTTATCCGATGGTGAACATTTTTTTGCCCATTGTTCGACAAAATTAAGCTATATAATCCGTCAATATCCTTTTGCCCATGCTCATTTAATTGATGAAGATGTGAGCGTTGATTTTCAAGCTTTAGCTCATCCCGGCGATCAAGTGGCAATTATTGCCACTACACCCTTAACTGATAATGAAGTTTGGACACCGATTAATGCAGGAGAATTATTAGTTTTTCAGGAGGGCGCAGCAATTTTAAGTTAATCTTACCAGTGGTCACTTTGTCGAGATTTTTCTAAGTCAATTAACTGAGTTTTTAGCCCTAACCAATCTAATTGATGGGCGAGGCAATCTGAACCAATTTTTCCCGCTTCTAGATAAATGACTCGCTCGGCAAATTCCTCTAAAAAATCCAGTTGATGATTGACCATAATTATCGTCATTGAACTTTGATTATTTAATACTTCTAATAACCTGCTGGCCGTGCCTGTATCTAAAGCAGAGGTG
The DNA here is from genome assembly GCF_020246065.1 of Microcystis sp. M144S2. Lineage (NCBI taxonomy): Bacteria > Bacillati > Cyanobacteriota > Cyanophyceae > Chroococcales > Microcystaceae > Microcystis > Microcystis sp. M144S2. The sequence continues at coordinate 29,678 of NZ_JADBTR010000024.1, read as the reverse complement.
GGTTCATCTAATAACAGTATGCTCGGTTCTAACAGCAAGGCTCTGGTAATTGCCACTAATTGTCTTTGTCCTAAAGATAATTCTAACTCTCCGCGCTCAAACCACTGTTCGGGAATTTTTAATAGGGATGTCCAACGGTCAATTCTATTATTAATTTCGGCAGGAGTAAGTTTTTTTAATTGCAAAGGATAAGCGAGAGCATCTCGAACAGTCATCCCTAATAATTTCGACTCTTGTAGCAATAAAACTATCTGTTGTCGCAGGGAAATAACCGGTATTTCCCTAATCGATTTACCTTGAAAATAAATATTTCCCGTGCTTGGTTCCTGCAAACGATTTAACAATCGTAAAATAGTCGTTTTTCCTGCCCCAGATGCTCCGACAATAGCTAACTTTTCTCCTTGCTTGATGCTAAAAGTAATATCTTCTAACAGATAAGCACTGCCCCGTCGGATAGCTAAATTTACTTGCTCTAGTTCTAAAATCAAGATCCGTCTTTTCCTTACTTAGTTCAAATTTATTATATAATAAAAATAGCCCAATCAGTTCGGCAGGTATTCCCCATGGTTAGTCAAGTTAACAAAAACGAGATTATCTATCCTGAGAGCGACGGTAAACCGATGGCAGATAATACTAAACAATTTCACTGGATAGTAACGATTAAGCAGAATCTCGACTGGTTATATATCGATGATCCCCAGGTATTTGTAGCGGGGGATCTGTTGTGGTATCCCGTGGAAGGCCAGCCGAAAATTGCCGATGCTCCTGATACGATGGTAGTATTTGGCAGACCGAAAGGCGATCGAGGTTCCTACAAACAATGGCAAGAAGATAATCTTGCTCCTCAAGTCGTCTTTGAGATTCTTTCTCCCAATAATACCTCCATCGAAATGGCCAAAAAATTGCTATTTTATGATCGCTATGGAGTCCAAGAATACTACGTCTATGATCCCGATGATAATAGTCTAGAAGCTTGGCAGCGAATTGGTGACAGTTTAGACAGTGTTAGTGAGGTTAATAATTGGGTGAGTCCCCGTTTAGGCATTCGTTTTGCCTTAACCGACGAGTTAAAAATTTATCGTCCTGATGGTACTCAATTCTTGTCCTACAGCGAAATTAATCAACTACTGGAGCAGGAAAAGCAACGGGCAGAAAATGAACGCCAACGCGCAGAAAATGAACGCCAACGCGCAGAACAGGTCAATCAGCAGTTAGCAGAAATGGAGGCAAAACTGCAAAAATATCGTCAACTTTTTGGGGAATTACCTAACTAAAATCTTCACTAGCGACGGGAGTATAACGAAAAAAGAGGACTGGTTAGTCCTCTTAACAAGATTAGTTTTCGCTAAATGATAAACACAGAATGATTGCCGGGCCTAGTAGGCTAGACCCATGCTGCGGGTGGTTTCTGCTCCGAGATAAACCCGAATGCTCAAGAAATCCGTCGGACAAGCGGTTTCGCAACGTTTGCAACCAACACAATCTTCCGTGCGGGGGGAAGAGGCAATCTGGGCAGCTTTACAGCCATCCCAGGGGACCATTTCCAGCACGTCGAGGGGACAAGCCCGAACGCATTGGGTGCAACCGATACAGGTATCGTAAATTTTAACGCTATGAGACATTGAATTATGACTCCTTACCGAGTGTTCTCCATGTTAAATTTCGGGTTTATCGGTTAGTTTACCTTACAGCGATCTGTTCATCGCTTGATCGGTGACATAACTTTAAACTCTGTAACACTTGGGGCTAAATGGCGATCGCTAGTCGGGGATCGGGTAATCCTAAAATAGCCTTAAAGAATTGCTTGCCGGGGTTACGGGGGGAACCGAAAAAGGTAATCTGGATCGCAAGATAATTTATTTCGTTTGCCAGTATGACAGAAATAGCGATCGAATCGATCCTACAGGAAAATCGGCTGTTTCCCCCCAGTGCCGAATTTGCTCAGAATGCCACCATTAAAAGCTTTGAAGAATACCAGCAACTCTACGCCAAAGCCAAGGCCGATCCCCCAGCTTTTTGGTCCCAATTAGCCGAAAAAGAACTATATTGGTTTGAAAAATGGTCAGAGACTCTTGACTGGCAGCCCCCCTTTGCTAAATGGTTCGTCAACGGCAAGATTAATATTTGTTACAACTGTATTGACAGACATCTCACCACCTGGAGACGCAATAAAGCCGCCATCATCTGGGAAGGAGAACCGGGGGACAGCCGCACCATTACCTACGAACAGTTACACCGAGAAGTCTGTCAATTTGCCAACGCTTTAAAGGAATTAGGCGTTAAAAAAGGCGATGTGGTCGGAATTTATATGCCGATGATTCCCGAAGCGGCCATCGCCATGTTAGCCTGTGCCAGAATTGGTGCGCCCCACAGTGTAGTTTTTGGGGGATTTAGTGCCGATGCTTTGCGCGATCGTCTTAATGATGCGGCCGCTAAGGTGGTAATCACTGCCGATGGTGGTTTCCGCAAGGATAAAGTCGTTGCCCTCAAGGAACAGGTAGATCTGGCTCTAGCCGATAATAGCGCCCCCAGTGTGGAAAAAGTTCTCGTTGTCCAACGCAGCAAGGAACCCATCAATATGGTTGCCGATCGCGATTACTGGTGGCATGATCTACAAAAACAGGTATCTGCTAACTGTCCGGCCGAACCGATGGATAGCGAAGATATGTTATTTATCCTCTATACCAGTGGTTCCACCGGCAAACCGAAAGGAGTCGTCCACACCACCGGCGGTTATAATCTCTACACCCATGTCACCTGCAAATGGATTTTTGACCTGAAAGACACCGATGTTTACTGGTGTACTGCCGATGTGGGTTGGATTACCGGCCATAGTTATATCGTTTACGGACCGCTTTCCAATGGTGCCACTACGGTAATGTATGAAGGGGTTCCCCGTCCCTCTAATTTAGGCTGTTTTTGGGATGTAATCGAGAAATATCGCGTTAATATCTTTTATACTGCCCCCACTGCTATCCGCGCTTTTATCAAAATGGGTGAGGATATCCCCAATAGCCGGGATTTATCCTCTTTGCGCTTACTGGGAACCGTGGGAGAACCGATTAACCCGGAAGCGTGGATGTGGTATCACCGAGTTATCGGTAAGGAAAAATGTCCGATTGTCGATACTTGGTGGCAAACGGAAACCGGGGGAATTATGATTACTCCCTTACCCGGGGCAATTGCCACCAAACCGGGGTCAGCAACCCTACCTTTCCCCGGTATTATGGCCGAAGTGGTGGACTTAGACGGTAATCCCGCCCAAGCGAATGAGGGGGGTTATCTGGTGGTCAAACATCCCTGGCCCGGTATGATGCGAACAGTCTATAAAAATCCCGATCGCTTCCGCAATACCTACTGGGAACATATCGCCCCCAAAGATGGCCAATATCTCTATTTTGCTGGGGATGGTAGCCGTCAGGACGAAGACGGTTATTTCTGGGTAATGGGGCGCGTTGATGACGTGATGAGCGTTTCTGGCCACCGTTTAGGGACAATGGAGATCGAATCAGCTTTAGTATCCCATCCTGCGGTAGCAGAGGCGGCTGTGGTGGGACGACCGGATGAAATTAAAGGGGAAGAAGTCTATGCTTTTGTGACTCTTGAGGGGCATTATGAAGCGAGTCCGGAGTTAGCGCAAGCATTAAAAGACCACGTTGTCAAGGAAATTGGCATTATTGCCCGACCGGGAGAAATCCGTTTTACCGATGTGCTGCCAAAAACGCGATCGGGTAAAATTATGCGTCGTCTCTTGCGAACTTTAGCATCAGGTCAAGAGATTTCCGGTGATACTTCTACTCTAGAGGATCGATCGGTTTTGGATAAATTGCGCCAAGGTGCGTAATTTAATTGGCGGTTTTTCCTAGTAGTTAGGGTGAGGAATAAGAGTTAATCTTATCTCACTCTAACGGGAGTGATTCTCGGTGAACATATTTGCTCAAGCACCAAATCTATAGCTAATAATAATCCTCTTTAAAAGGTATAGGAGAATGGGAAGTGTGGAGTCGGTTGTCAATACCAAATTAGCTAATAAGCTCTCTTAATTTTTTGTGTGATAAGTTTAGATTATCTAGAAGCGATCAATCTTTGTGTCCTTTGTGTCTTTGTGGTTCGTTCCAGTTGGTCTCGCGTAGCGAGCGCGTTGCGACCGCCAGCAGGAATGTATCCTATAATATATTTTACCCACCTAACCCAAGAGAGCCGATCATACTTCATGTTTATAAGAAAGGCTGTAATAATTAAAGATAAGAGCGAATTGAAATTATAGGAGTTTAATCAATGACCACCACCACTACTACCGATAATGATTTAAAAAGACTAGAAGATTTAATCCTTAATGGACAGAAGATAATCGAACATCGATTCAACGAGATCGACAATCGACTCACTACCATGGACAATCGACTCACTACCATGGACAATCGACTCACTACCATGGAAACTCGACTGATTGACGTGGACAATCGACTCGCTACTGTGGAAACTCGACTCACTACCATGGACAATCGACTCACTACCATGGAAACTCGACTCATTGAGGTTGACAATCGATTGAAGGTGATCGAGAATGGACAAGCGGAAATAAAAGCTGATGTCAAAACTATTCAAAAAGATACTACCGATTTAAAGATTGAACTCACGGAAGTTAAAGGTGATATTAAAACTCTTGATAGTAAATTTGATGACATGAATAAACGCTTAGAGAAAGTCGAAGGAACCCAAAAAAATCAAATTTGGACATTGATAACTGTCCTAAGTGGTTCCTTACTAGCCGTGGGATTTAGAAGTTTTTTTATCAACAATAATCCCTAATCTCAGCAAGATAATTGCTATATAACAGTTTTATGAGAAAGGCTGTTAATTAATCGTCGCTGTTCCTTGTTCCCTTCTCTTAGCATTAACTTGAATTTTGTCTGGCTACTTCAAATGACTGATAACTAATATTAATAATTATCGTACCTCATGAGATTAGGAAATTCTCTAAAAAAGCAAAAAGGGAAATATATTCCCTTTTTCTAGCTTTTATGGACCCAGATCCTAAACGATTTCGGGTTTAACACCTCTTTGGTCGAGAACTTTCTGTAATTCCGCTTCGTCGGTTTTGGTCAAAGAAGTGCGTAACACTTTACCTCCGTAGGGGGCCACTTCATCGAGGACCTTATCGGGGGTAACTTTTTGGACGAGAACAAAGAGAGCAGATGTACCTGGCTGCAGGGTTTCTCCCAATTCCCGCATAAAATTGTCATCCACACCGATATCACTTAAAGCACCTCCCAAAGCGCCACCAGCAGCACCGAGGACGGCCCCTAATAAAGGGGATAAAAAGAGCATTCCGATTAATAACCCCCAGAAACTGCCACTAGCGGCTCCCGCTGCCGTTAAATTGACCGCTTGCTTGAGTTTAATCTCACCATCTTTGTTTTTAACCACTACGGCAGCATCTTCTAGCTCGATGAGATGTTCCCGTTGCAGCTTGGCCAAAGTTAAACGAACTTCTTCCGCTTTAAATTCGTCCTCATAGGCGATGACAAATAGATCAGCCATAGTTTTTCCTCGATTATTAACAAATAAAACCTTTATACACTACTTTTGCCGGATTAAAAGTTTGAGGTACGGGAGAATACCGAAAACCCATGGGGATTAGGTGTCATAAATACGCGCTTCAAAAGCATCGGGATTTTCTTGACAGTATTCCTCAAAATAGGTTTTTTCCGGTTTTTTAGCGCGTTGGTGTGCCAATTCTGCCTGTAATTCCTCAACAATATCCCAAGCTGCGGCACAATCGGGAGAATTTCCTCCTTTTTCAGCACAGACTGCCCGGGCAATATCTCTAGCTTTGATAATCTCCGCTTCTAAATCAAGACTGCGGGGCTTTTCGACGGCGTTACCTTTATGGAGAATGTCACTAACAGAGATAACACCGAGCAAACCGCCTTTAATTACCGGTGCGAAACGAATACCGGTATTAGCAAATAAGCGGGCCACATATTCAACCCCGAGGTCGGGATTAATCACGATGCAGGGTTTGCTCATCACTTCATAGACGCGCACTTTTTGCGGATCTTGACCGAAAGCGACGACTTTATAGACAATATCGGTTTCGGTGATAATTCCGTAAGCATCTTCATCGTGACGGCGATCAACAATGAGAGTTCTAATGTTCTTTTCTCTCATCAATTGCACCGCTTTGGCAACGGTTTCAGAACCTTTAATCTTGGCCACCTCCGTGGTCATAATTTCAGCTGCTTTCATAGTCATATTTGGAGAAGTTAAGTTGTGCCTTTGTTATTTTAGGGTATAAACTGACCCCTAATACTGACGGCTGACGGCTAAAAAACCGCTCCCTGATTAACGCCATTCCACCAGTTGTCGTTCTTGGACAACCAAACCATATACTGTCTCGGTTTGACGGGCTAAATTCGCCCAATGAAAGCGTTTTTCTAGGTCTTCATAGGCGTTATTAACTAATTTTTGGGCGTATTCGGGATGATTTAAAACCTCCAAAATGCCCCAAGCGAGGGAATCGGGATTATTGACCCGGGTGACAATTCCCGTTTGACCATGACGGACAACTTCCGGAAAACCGCAGGTATCGGAAACTACCACGGGAACCCTAGCGGCGAAACTTTCCAGGGCGACAATGCCAAAAGGTTCGTAAAGACTGGGAAAAACGGCACAATCGGCCACGGTTTGGAAGCGATCGAGGTTTTCATCGGACATAAAGCCCGTAAAATAACAATGATGCCAGATACCGAGATGCCAGGCCTGTTGTTTAAGTTTGTCGGTATTGCCGCCACCGATAATAACAAATTTAGTTTTAGCCCCAGTCTGAGCGAGGACTTTTGGGGCAGCGTTGAGTAACACTGAAACCCCCTTTTCAAAGGTCATGCGCCCGACGTAATAGACGATTTTTTCGTGATCTTCGGCATATTGACGACGAAAAGCTCGGTAATCAAAGTTAGGGTCTCTTTGCTTTTTCTCGGCCCGAATACCGTTATAAACCACATCGATTTTATCCCAGGGTGCGCCCAAAGCTCGATGGACTTCATGACGCATATAGCCGGTACAGACGATGACGCGCCAAGCATTATAGACGAGGGTTCCCTCTTTGCCGGCGATATAGCGTTGGGTGTCGGTGTGCAGTCCGTTATAACGTCCGTATTCCGTGGCGTGAATCGTGGCAATCAGGGGTATTTTAAAGAGATGTTTCAGGGCGATGGCTGCATCCCCTACTAACCAATCGTGGGCGTGAACAAGGTCAAATTTTCCGTATTCGGCGATTATTTTGCCGCCTTGTTGTCCCATGCTGTTATTCATGTTGACCACCCAATGGAAAAAGTCATTGCCGGGGGGTACGGGGACGCGGTGGATGTGAATACCTTCCACCAGTTCATAACTGGGGGCCTGACCGAATTCGATCGTGATTAAATGGACTTCATGACCGAGTTTGACGATTTCGGGATAGAGTTCGGCGACATGACGGGCGATACCGCCCACTAATCGCGGTGGAAATTCCCACGCTAACACTAAAATCCTCATTTTTCCCTAACCTCGACCTGATTTAAGCTGGTAAGTAATCATTGCATCCCCATGGTATCTATTTTGGCTCTGGTTTCTTCCTCTAATTGCCACTCTCCCTGCGCCAGTCTTAAGAGGATTTCTTGTCGCCACTTGCTTAATTGTTCCTGAAAAGCGGCCGTTTGTAGATCGTTGCGCCAGAAAATTAGGGCTGATTCGCCAGTTTGCGGATAATAATTTTTGCGCTCTCCAGCGATGCGGAAGCCAAAATGCTCGTAGAGTGCGATCGCTGACTGGTTCGATACCCTTACCTCTAGCGTAGCCCTTTCCAGTTGTCTTTGTACAGCCTTTTCAAGCAGTTTGTAGAGAAGCAGTTTTCCTAATCCTTGTCTTTGATAGTCGGGATAAATTGCCAGGAGGGTAATATGCGCTTCTTCGAGAATTGCCCAAAAACAAGCCAATCCGATCAGGGTTTCCTCCTCCTGGTCCGGGGTAAGAATTAATAATTCACTGTTGGGGCTGTTTAATTCCCGTTCATAACCAGATAGGGTCCAAATACCGCCGAGACTGCTGCGATCGAGGGACACCATGGCGGCAAGATGCTCTGATTTTGGGGTTTTAAGCTGGATTTTTGGCATTGATCGGGGAACGGGAGAGGGAGCAGGGTGTGGGGTGTGGGGTGTAGGGTGTAGGGTGTGGGGTGTAGGGTGTAGGGTGTGGGGTGTGGGGTGTAGGGTGTAGGGTGTGGGGTGTGGGGAGAAGCTTTTTTCAGTGTTGCCAAAGGCACGGCGTAGCCGTCCAGTAAACAGTAAACAGTGAACTGAAAACTCACATCTGATAACTGATAACTGATAACTGACTCCTAACCCAATGTTGGTCAAAGATAAGCAAAAGTTATTTATTGACTGCAAAAACTTGAGAATATTTAAATTAACATTTCGCAATATTTATAAATTCTTAAGAATTAATTGAGAAAGATTTTTATTTAACAACGATGTTATCATGGTTACAGCGATTTTACTGAATTTCATAATGGGTTATTTAGTGCTTTTTTGGGCAGCAATGGCTGAAACCCTTGCCACACCTAGAAGGTGATCCTAATTAAGACGGGTAAATCAGTCAATTTCACCCATAACGATGATCTTTTTTTTATGTAGTTTTATTGCAAAAAAAAAGTTTTTTTGACAAAAAGCACAAAGTATGATAGGAACCCAAGTGATTTCTGGCTGCGAGTAATTATTGTAGAGGGGGAGAGGGGAGAAAAGCTGACGGCTTCAAGATAACTGATCACCGATCACTGAAACATCGTCCATCTTAATTTTTTTGAGCGGTCATCGTTAAGCGTTTTAATCTGGTTCTTAACATTTTCCCAGTATTCTCAAAATCGAATAGTATAGATTGAAATAACTCAATGTACGCAAACCTATGGATGGCAGCTTAATCCTGTTCAATATTCTCAATCCGCCGGTTTTGTTCTTTTTCTTGGGAATGCTGGCAGTATTTTTTAAATCCGACCTAGAGATTCCCCAACCACTGCCTAAACTCTTTTCTCTCTATCTGTTGATGGCGATTGGTTTCAAGGGAGGTTATGAACTAGCGGAAAGTGGCATCAATAACCAAATCGCTTTAACTTTGATTGCCTCTGTGGTTATGGCTTGTATCGTTCCCATTTACACTTTCTTTATCCTGAAAATTAAACTCGATACTGCCAATGCAGCGGCGATCGCAGCTGCCTATGGTTCCATTAGTGCCGTTACTTTCATCACCGCCAGTTCTTTTTTAGAAAAACTGCATATTTCCTATGGCGGTCACATGGTAGCGGCCTTAGCTTTAATGGAATCGCCGGCAATTGTAGTGGGTTTAATCCTGGTGCGAGTCTTTAAAGAGAAAAATGGCGAAGAAGAGGCGTTTTCTTGGTCAAAGGTTCTACATGAAGCCTTTTTAAATGGCTCGGTATTTCTCTTAGTCGGTAGTGTTATTATTGGTATGCTCACGGGGGAAAAAGGTTGGGAAAAATTAGAACCTTTCACTCAAGAGATTTTTTATGGTGCGTTAACTTTCTTTCTCCTGGATATGGGATTAGTGGCGGCGAAAAGAATCCGAGAATTAGGCAAAACTGGTTCTTTTCTCATCGGTTTCTCGGTGTTCATTCCCGTTATCAATGCTATGGTGGGGATTCTCATCGCAAAGGTTCTCGGATTTGAACAGGGCAATGCTTTATTATTCGCTGTTTTGTGTGCCAGTGCCTCTTATATTGCTGTTCCTGCGGCCATGAGAATGACTGTTCCTGAAGCTAATCCTAGTTTATACGTTTCTATGGCCTTGGCTTTAACTTTTCCCTTCAATATCATCATCGGTATTCCTCTGTACCTAGAGATGATCAAAATCATTGGCTGCGGAGTCTAAAAGTCCCGGCGGTTTTTAAATAATTCCTGTCCAAATTTTTCTCTTTCACTTGTCCCTTTTTTACTTAACTACCATGCTTGAATCCCCGCATCCTTCCTTACAAACTGTCAAAAAAGTGGACATAATTGTTAGTCATGCTTTTCTGGAAGAAACCTTAAGCGTTCTTGATGTTGTCGGAGTTTCCGGTTATACCGTCTTTGGCAATACTTCGGGAAAAGGTGATCGAGGTTTATCCTGTGATGACTTGGATTGTGATTACAGTGGTAACTACATTATGACCGTTTGTAATAGTGACGAACAACTCGGTCGTCTAATCGATAAAATTCAGCCTTTTTTAAAAAAAGCCGGCGGAATTTTTGTGGTGACTACGGCCCAATGGCTAAGTCATTAGACCTCTTGTAAAAATCAAAAATTGTTCCGGTTGATTAGGAGTCAGTAGTCAGGAGAAAGATAAGTAGCTGGTTATAATTAAATTAAAAATGGATTTTAGGTTCGATCCCCCCTGCCCCCCTTGATAAGGGGGGTGCCGATAGGCGGGGGGATCCCCCCTGCCCCCCTTGATAAGGGGGGTGTCTGATAATTTTTAACGCCTACCTACTTATTTTCTGGTTTAGAATTTATCTGTATCTGGTCTGGGACCAACAGCGCCGGCGGGATTAACAAAAAGATTGCCCCCGGCTTCATTTTGGAAGATACAATCGATTTTCGGTTTGCCTTCCAAGGGTCCGGTATAACCAAAGGTATTCATCCGGTTTTTACAACTTTGTACCTGCTGTCCATCGACTAATTTTTGTTGTTCTAAAATTGACCAGTTATTGCGTCGCAAAACGCAACCGGGTTGCATGACTGGTTGGGTAACAAAAACATTAAAGGGGTTAAGAGTGACATAAACCCGCAAATCGGTGACAATGGCACTGGCCCCAAATTGCACGCATAATTCCGCATTGGGGGCGCTGCGATCAATTACTTCCCGGGAAGCGACGTTTTCGGGGCTAAAATTAGCGGTAGAACTGAATACCAGACCGAGACCCACTCCTAGTACAAAAATACCACCAATCAGGGCGATCATGGCATAGTTCAATTTTGCCAATAGGCCTCCGGGGGACGAAGCGCGGGAGTCATCGCCATAGGAGCGGTCATAATCACGATCACGCGATCGGGGAGGAGTATAACGAGGTCTTCTATTCATAGAAATTGCTGATGTGGCTGCTATGGCGGTCAGTCGTTAGCTATTAGCTTATCATTGTTCTATCCTAGCAACCCAGGGGATAACCGACAGGATAGGTTTAGTATAGGGCTATATAGTTTTTTTTGGGTTAGTATGCTATGGTGGATCACTAAACAGAGTAAGTCAGCCTAATCCAAGTTTCTATGCTAGATATTAGCTAGACAAATTCGGAGCGGAGGAACCACATTTGGGGGCGTATTTCTAGATTTTTTAGCCTAGAAAAGGATATCTCTCTATCCTAGCCCGTCAGCTAACTTCGTCGGCGTGGGGGGGAAGACTGAAGCATCACTACATTCCTAGTAATGTCTTGATCGGTTCAGTTATGTCGCTGGTACTACTTGATAGTCATAACTCAAAGGAGACATTGTTTATGGGGATTCTCATGTCAGCTTACCGATCACAACAATTTTAAGATTTTCTGTAGATAACCATATTTTCTATGGGTTTGCTGTACATTTTTCGAGCAAACTTTTAGTCCTATTGAGAAACCGAGAGTAAAAACAGGATCAAAAATGCTGGAATCTTTACCAATGTGGATTGCTGCGATGACTTTTATTGCAGTCATTGTGGTTATTATGTTCGAGTGGCTTCATATTACCGTAGCGGCTTTACTAGGAGCTTTAATCTTAGTTTTTACCCATATCATGACTCTCCAGGAGGCGGTGGGTTATATCAGTCGTAGTTATGCCACTCTCGCCCTATTTTTTGGGGTGATGGTGTTAGTGAGAGCCTTTGAACCAACGAAAATTTTTGATTATTTAGCAGCACAAATGGTGCTTTTAGCCAAGGGACAGGGCAAATTATTACTAATAGGGATTGTCGCCATTACTACCCCAATCTGTGCGGTATTGCCCAACGCTACCACGGTGATGTTATTAGCCCCGCTGATTCCGCCCTTAGCTCAAGATATAGGCGTGGATTTTGTGCCGCTCTTAATCCTGATGGTTTTCGTGGCCAACAGTTCCGGGTTATTAACTATTGTTGGTGATCCCGCTACTTATATCGTCGGTGATTCTATTAATATCACCTTCATGGAATACCTACAACGGTTGAGTTTAGGTGGTGCCTTGGCAGTGATTACCATTCTGGTTATGTTACCTTGGTTATTCCCCAAAATCTGGCGGACAAAATTCGAGCATTTAGAAGACTTACCCCATCCGAAGATTAATCATCCTCGCGTCTTGGCGGTGGGGGGAATTATCGTCTTTTTGGTCTTATTTTTATTCGTCGTTGGTGAATCTTTTCCCGTACCCATTTCTCCGGCGGCCGTTGCTTTGATGGGGGCCACTTTAGCCCTACTTTTAGCCCAGCAATCGAAAATCGATACGGTGCATAATATTCTCCGGGATGTGGACTGGAGTACCCTATTATTTTTTATGTCGATTTTCGTCCTAATTGGTGGCTTAGAAAAAACTGGGGTAGTTAATAGTGTATCGGGACTTCTGGCGATAATTTTAGGCCAAAATATCTTTTTAGGTTCTCTAGTCTTGCTGTTTTTTGTCGGTTTTATTTCCAGTGTCGTTCCGAATATTCCCCTAGTGGTGGCCATGGTTCCACTACTGAAACAGTACCTTGTTAATGTTAATTTAGTCGGGACGGAGGTTCTTTCTCCCGATTATGCTGGTTCTTTTCCCCCGTCCGTTTTACCGCTTTTCTATGCGATGATGTATGGAGCTACCCTAGGGGGTAATGGTACTTTAGTGGGGGCTTCTTCTAATATTGTCGCCGCCGGCATCGCCGAACAACACGGGGGCAAAATTACTTTTCATACCTTTCTGCGCTACGGTTTACCGGTGATGTTTACTCAGTTAGTCGTCTCGGCAATGTATATGTTAGTTTTCTTTGTCTAGTCTATCTCTGGGGGGCATTAATGTTAAGTTCGCCTAAGATTGACAAAAACGTTAACATTGATTAACATTCCCCTATCGTGCTAGATAATCTGGATTGATCGGCGATCGTGAACAAAAAAATCTCTGTTTTAGCACCAGATTTATCCGGTGGTGGTGGCACAAGAGTCTATAAAGTCTTAATGTTCCCGGGTACAGCTAGACCCCACAAAGGTTTAGAAGATGTCTTAATCGCTTTAGATCAAATTGCTGATCCTGATTTTAAATTGGTGGTGGTCGGTGGTCGCCAAATCGGGGATGGCTATCTGGATAGTTTGTTAGAAAAAGGTCAACCTTGGTTAATTCATTTACCTGCTCAACCGATCAAGCGAATGACAGAAGTTATCGCCGCTGCCCATGCTATTATCGTTGCTCAGAGGGATGAAGCCACGGCTAAGGCCCAATTTCCGATTAAACTCACCGATGCTATGGCGATGGCTAAACCGATTATTTCCACTAAAGTGGCAGATATTCCCGAAATTTTAGCTGATATTGGCTATTTAGTCAAACCTAGATCACCAGAGCAACTAGCTGCTATGATTAGCGAAGTTTTTAATCATCTCGACTCGGCCAATGCACGAGGATTAAAAGCGAGAGAGCGCTGTATTGCCTCCTATAGTACCACCGCCAGGGCGACAACTATCTCTCGCCTAATTATTCCTTTGGAAGGAAAATATTAGATTGTAGCGAGTAGGATAATTGACCGTTCACTGTTTACTTTATTACTTAGAGCGATGAATCCTAATCAAATCCTCCTTAAATATACGCTTAAACACTGGATATTAGTGGTTTCCAGCATTGTTATCGGGTTTGCCAGTACCATATTTAATGGGGTAGGAACTGTTTTAGTTATCCCTTTGCTAATTTCTTTTATTAATCCCGAAAATGATCTCTTAAAAAATGCCCCCCAAATTATCAAAAAGCTGCTCTCAGTTTTTGAGATTTTCTCGGTCGATACTCGTTTTTTCTGGATGTTTGCGGCGATATTATTAATTTTAATTCTCAAGCACATTACCAGTTTTGTCAGTAATTGGCTAGGCACTTACTTGTCTTTGATTATGGCCAAAGATATGCGAATTGATTCAGTTATTCTGCTGCTAGAAGTGGATATAGATTATTATGTAAAAAGTAAAATAGGAGATATTTTTAATCGTTTCATGTCCGAGATTAATCGGGCTGTAGCATCAATAAGAAATTACATAAACCTGATTAAGGTTATCGCCACAGCTTTTATGTACTTGGCTATTTTATTATCAATTTCTTGGCAATTAACTATTCTTTCTAGTGTTTTGGGTGGCTTTTTAGGTCTGCTTAATCAATACTTTGTCAAGAGATCGAAAAAGTTTGGAGAGATTATCACCGTAACGGCTAAACAGCAAACTAATAAACTGTTGGAACTATTAACGGGAATTCGTCTAATTAAAGCAGTAGGAAATGAAAGATACGAATTAGAATCTATTGTGGAAGATATAGAAGCCCGGGAGAAAGCGGGTTTAGATGCCCAGACTAATAATGCTGTAATCGCTCCGCTCAATGAGATCGGTGGGGTAATTATTATTGCTTTAATTATTATTGCTGGTCGTTATCTTTTTAATGAACAAATCCAAGCCTTGGCGACAATTTTATTAACCTATCTCTATGTGCTTTTCCGGGCCTTGCCGATAGTTAGTCAAATTAACAGCGCTAGGGGTAGTCTATTGGGTGATGTTTCCGCAGTGGAGGTGGTAGCAGATTTTCTCATTCGAGAGAATAAACCATTTATGAGCAATGGCTCTATTCCCTATCAAAGATTAGAGACGGGTATTCATTTTGATAACGTCCAATTTTCCTATCCTGGCCATCAAGAATTAGTTCTCAAGGGCATAGATCTTTGGATTCCAAAAGGAAAAATGATCGCTCTTGTTGGTGCTTCGGGGGCGGGAAAATCGACAATTGCTGATTTATTACCACGCTTTTATGATCCTACAGCTGGGAGAATTCTTTTTGATGGTCAAGATTTAAGGGATTATGAGATCAAATCTTTGAGAAAAGCGATGGGAATAGTCAGTCAAGACACTTTTCTCTTTAATAATTCTCTCCGTTTTAATATTGCCTACGGATTAAACGATGTTAGTGATGCAGAAATTTTAGCAGCGACAAAAAGGGCGAATGCCTACGAGTTTATCTGCAAACTGCCGGAAGGACTGGATACGGAAATTGGCGATCGGGGAGTGAGACTTTCGGGAGGACAAAAACAAAGATTAGCGATCGCTCGTGCCTTACTGCGAGATCCAGATCTTCTCATTCTTGATGAAGCTACCAGTGCTTTGGATACAATTTCTGAGCGTTTAGTACAGGAAGCGATCGATGAACTCTGTCGCGAGCGGACTACTCTTGTGATCGCTCACCGTCTTTCCACTGTTCAAAAAGCCTATCAAATTGTGGTGCTGGACAAGGGAAAAGTGGCAGAAATCGGCAATCATGAGGAATTATTAGCTCAAGGTGGTCATTATGCCCGTTTACACGCTCTGCAATTTAGTGATAGCAAAGAGGCCGACTCTAAGAATAGGGAAGATGAGCAAAAAAGAAAAGCTTATTTATCCTACGAAGCGAGAAGCAGTCTTAATAGTCTTTTAGGTTCTTTGCGTCTAGTATCTGAGGATTTAATCGAAGATTCTCAGGAGAAACAGGAAATTTTAGAAGAATCCTGTAGTTCAGCTATGCGACTTCTCCACATTATCGAAGACTACGAGTATTCCTCGACTCGATAGATCTCCTGCAAAAATCAAAAATTGTCGTAGTTAGTGAGGAGTCAGGAGACAGGAGATAGGAGACAGGAGGAGAAAAAACAGAAGAGACAACTATCCTAAGGCATAAAATCTAAGATTATGTCAAATTTATCTGAGTTTTTAGATATCAAGAGGTCTCTGGAAAAAAACTCTTAATTTATACTAAAATAGTTAGTACAGATAGGCATCTTCCCAGACGGTGAAAAGGAATTATTTACCCTTGAAAACCACAGTTAAAGTCAGCACACAAACCCAATTACCCCTACATCTAGTTATCACCCATCCCCAGTATCGTTTTGTCGATTTATTCGCGGGAATCGGTGGGTTTAGAATCGCTTTGGAGAAATTGGGAGGACGTTGTTTAGGCTATTCAGAAATTGATAAACAGGCCATCCAAGTTTATCAACAGAATTTTATTAGCTATCTCAACAGCGATGAAATTGCTTTCGGAGATGTGAGTAAAATCAGCAATTTACCCGATAATCTTGATCTTATTGTCGGCGGCGTTCCCTGTCAACCTTGGTCGGTAGCGGGATGTTTACGGGGATTTGAAGATCCCCGGGGAAAACTCTGGTTTGATGTGATTAAATTAGTCCAGAAAAGTCAACCCAAAAGCTTTATTTTCGAGAATGTCAGTGGTTTGGCTAGTCCTCGCAATCGGGAGAATTTACAATTAATTATCGATGAATTAACCAGCTGTGGTTATCAAGTTTACTGGCAGTTATTAAATGCCTACGATTTTGGTTTACCCCAGAATCGCGAGAGAGTTTTTATCGTAGGAATTAGAAAAAATATAGATAACTATGAGCGGTTTAAATTTCCCTTACCTTTGGGTATCCATCCGAAGGTTTTAGATATTTTAGAAGACATCAAAAATATTCAACCCGTCGAGAAAGTTAAGTTATCAGCAGATACTTTATTTAATGGTTTTGTGCCTCCATCGAGAACTCGTTTTCAAAAAGAAGATGAATTAAATGACTTCTTTATTTTTTCTGATTTAAGAAATGGCCACACAACTATTCATTCTTGGGATATTATCAAAACTACGGAACGACAACAAAGTATCTGTTTAGCTTTGCTGAAATTAAGACGCAGTAAAAAGTATGGCGAAAAAGATGGTCATCCCGTGGCTTTTTCTACTTTTTTGGAAATTATACCCGACCTAAAAATTGAGGAACTAAATCAGTTAGTTTCTCTCGGTATTTGTTGGCAAACGCAGGAGGGTAAGTATGAATTCATTAACTCGAAAAACATGACGGGAATTAACGGCATTTATCGGATTATTTTACCGACGGCCGATATTATTCCTACCCTAACCGCTACGGGTGCTAAAGATTATATTGCTACTATTTCAATTACCGCTACTCATCCCCAAGAATACAAACAATTGTTTTTAAAGAAAATCTATAAACCCAAAAAGTTTCGAGAAATTACTCCCCAAGATGCGCGTAAATTACAAGGATTCCCCGATAATTTTATCTATCATCCACAGCCGGCTATCGCTAAAAAACAATTCGGAAACGCTGTTCCTATCACTGTAGTGGAAGCAGTGGCTAGAAATTTACTAGAAATAATTCGGACTGATTATTAGACTGCGGGATACTGACTCATATTAAAATATTTAAAGGCTTAAAAATCAAATCTTCTTTGGGAATGGGTTGATGATCAGCTATCAAACTTTCGAGGTACAATTCCATAGCTTCTGTAATATTGACAATCGTTTCTTCAAAAGTGTCTCCTTGAGAATGACAACCTTGAAGCACAGGACAAAAAGCGTGATAACCACCGTCTGATTCTTTTTCTAGAATAACGGTGTAGTTATAAATTTGTTTGGTATTATCACTCATAACACTATCAGTTGTGGATTGTAAATTATCCTAGCATAGACTTTTTTTAATGACTTTTCCCGGAGCGATCGATTTTTTGAGCGGATTAACTCCCCAGCTAAACTAGAATAGAAAGATAGGAAAGCGATCGAAATTAGAATGACGACCGAAATTGAAAAAGAACTAGAAACCGGCGAAGCTGTCTTGGAAAAACGGCGAAATTTTGCCATTATCTCCCACCCTGACGCGGGAAAGACCACCCTGACCGAAAAACTGTTACTATACGGGGGTGCAATCCATCAAGCGGGTGCAGTCAAAGCAAGACGCGACCAACGCAAAGCCACCTCCGACTGGATGGAAATGGAAAAACAACGGGGAATTTCGATTACTTCCACGGTTTTACAGTTCGATTATCGTGATTTTCAGATTAATCTCCTCGATACTCCCGGCCACCAAGATTTTAGCGAAGATACCTATCGTACCCTAGCCGCTGCCGATAATGCGGTGATGTTAATCGACGCGGCCAAAGGTTTGGAACCCCAAACGAGAAAACTCTTTGAAGTGTGCAAACTGCGGCAGTTACCCATCTTTACCTTTGTTAACAAAATGGATCGCCCCGGCCGCGAACCTCTGGATTTATTGGACGAAATCGAGCGAGAATTAGGATTACAGACCTATCCCGTCAATTGGCCGATCGGAATTGGCGATCGCTTTCGGGGAGTTTTTGATCGAGCCACCCAGACCATACACCTGTTTGAACGTCGCTCCCACGGCTCTCAGGAGGCGCAGGAAACCGTGATCGAGCTTGGCGACCCCAAAATTGAGGATTATCTCGAAAAAGACCTGTATTACCAGTTAAAAGAGGATATAGAACTGCTCTCGGAATTGGGTGCGGAATTGGATTTGCCAGCAGTCCACGCAGGAGAAATGACCCCGATCTTTTTTGGTAGCGCCATGACCAATTTTGGGGTGAAATTATTCCTAGAATCCTTCCTCGACTATGGATTGCCACCCAGAGGACGCAATTCCTCCCTCGGTGTCCTTGATCCCACCTATCCCGATTTCACCGGTTTTGTCTTCAAACTGCAAGCAAACATGGATCCCAAACATCGGGACCGGGTAGCCTTTGTGCGGGTATGTACGGGGAAATTCGAGAAGGATATGGTAGTAAACCACGCTAGAACAGGTAAAACTATCCGTTTATCCCGTCCTCAGAAACTTTTTGCTCAAGATCGCGCAGTTATTGAAGAAGCTTATCCCGGAGATGTGATCGGATTGAATAACCCCGGGGTCTTTGCGATCGGTGATACGATTTATATGGGTAAAAAGCTCGAATACGAAGGGATTCCCTGTTTTTCTCCCGAATTATTCGCCTATCTCAGAAATCCTAACCCTTCCAAGTTCAAACAGTTTCAAAAAGGAGTCTCGGAATTACAGGAAGAAGGGGCCGTACAGATATTATCCTCGATCGATGAATTTAAACGCGACCCAATTTTAGCCGCCGTCGGTCAATTACAGTTTGAAGTGGTGCAATTCCGTCTTTTAAGCGAGTACGGAGTCGAAACTACCCTCGAACCCCTAGCCTATAGTTTAGCCCGTTGGGTCGCCGGGGGTTGGGCTGCTTTAGAAAAAGCCGGTAAACTCTTTAATACTTTAACCGTCAAAGATTATTGGGGCCGTCCCGTCTTATTATTCAAAAATGAGTGGAATTTACAGCAAGTCAAAGAAGATCATCCCTCTTTGCAATTAAACTCGATCGCACCGGTAGGATCGGGAGTAGAACCGCAATCCTAACCATTAATCCCCCAAGACAATTACCGAACTGGTCAGGATAAGATAGCGACCCCCAGACAACTACTCTAAAGTGGAAGTGGTCAGAAAGTCTCGATCTTTCCTAACACTCGGATGTCTCAAAGCACTATCGTTGACGAGTCCCTCACCATTAGAAAAAGTCCTCCTGTCAATTCCCGAATTAATCCCTGTTTAATTCGCTTTTGTTATTTTCTGGGAAATTATCTGGTTTTACCGGCTTTTTTCGGCAAAATAACGGTGACAGGCCGGGAAAATATTCCCCTAACGGGGGGGGTCATCCTTGCACCTACCCATCGTTCCCGTTGGGATGCGCTGATTTTACCCTACGCGGTGGGACGTTTAGTTAGTGGACGGGATTTGCGCTTTATGGTTTCCGCTAACGAGATGAAAGGGGTACAAGGTTGGTTTATCCGACGTTTGGGGGGTTTTCCCGTCAACACCGATCACCCCGGTATGGGTAGTCTGGTGCATAGTGTCGAACTTTTAGCTGCGGGGGAAATGGTGGCGATTTTTCCGGAAGGGGGTATCTCTCGTGATCGAGTGGTTCATCCCCTGAAACCGGGGGTAGCGCGGATCGCGTTGGAAGTTAAGACTATGAAACCCGATGCAGATATCAAGATTTTGCCGGTAAGCATTAGTTATAATCAGCCTTACCCCGGATGGGGAAGCGAAGCGACAGTAAACATCGGTCAAGGGATTAATGTGCTTGATTATCAACAAAATTCGCTAAAACGGGAAACTGTCCGCTTAACCAAAACCTTGAGCGATCGCTTAAAACTTCTCCACGAGGATCAATCACCTTAATCAGCTGTTGACTATCTACCGCACAAGTGGGATTTCAGGGACGGATTAAAATGATTGTTTTAACTATTTTTAAGTAAAAAAGTAGCTTTTCTAGTTTAAATAAATAATATCTTGTTTTTTTCTGCTTCTAGCTCCTGAATACTGCCTCGGAAACCCATCAGATCAGGGAAGATGTCCGATTACAGCAGAGGGTCTAATGATAGAATGGGCATCAGCGAAAGTAGTTTGTGAGCGAAGTGATCCGATGCAGTTCCAAATCCAGCCCGACAGTGAAATACCCGCCTCTAAGCAATTATTTGACCAAATTCGCTTCGCTATCGCCTCTCGTCAGTATCCACCGGGCCATCGTTTACCTAGCACCCGTCAACTAGCTATGATCACGGGATTACACCGTAATACGATAAGTAAAATTTATCAACAACTGGAAGACGATGGGTTAGTAGAATCGATAGCAGGTTCGGGGATTTATGTCAAGGCTCGCGGGCATGAAAACGATAATTTATCGGGTTCACCCCTATTGGAACAAAATCCAGAAATAGGCCGACTAATTCGCCAGAGTTTGGCTGGTTTTCTCGCTCAAGGTTTAACTTTAGAGCAAATTCGCGAGTTATTACTGGCGGAAATCGATTGGCGATCGCAGTGTAGTTCTCAAGTTCTTGTCACCATTCCCCGTCACGATTTGGGTGCAGGGGAACTAATGTTGAGAGAATTAGAGCAATCCCTCAAAATTCCCGTCCAATTAGTGGCAATGGAGGATTTAGCCCAAGTTTTAGCCAATACTAAATCTGCCACTGTTGTCACCAGTCGCTATTTTATCAGTGTGGCGGAGGAAATTGCTGCTCCTTTTCAGCTGCGAGTCATTCCCATCGATATCTACGATTACAGCAAGGAATTGGCATTAATCAAAAAATTACCCACCGATAGCCGTTTGGGGATTGTCAGTATTAGCACCGGTATTATTAAGGTGGCCGAAATTTTAATTCATAGTTTACGGGGCGATGATTTATTAGTTATGTCTGCCCAAATTCATGAAACGGATAAGTTAAGAGTTTTAGCCCGAACTTCCCAGACAATTATCAGTGATCAAGCTAGTTATACTTTAATTAAAAATCTGATTAAGGAAGTGCGATCGGATTTAATTCGTCTGCCAGAAATTATCTGTAGTGATAATTATATTGGGGATAAATCAATTCAATTGCTCAGACGAGAATTAGGATTAGGTGGTTAGATGATAAGCTAGGACACATTTTAACCTCTGAATCTCCCCCTTGCAAGAGTGCCTTATCTCAACAAGCAATTTAAATGCGCGGGCAGCTTAACTTTAAAATTTATTTTAGTCTATGGTTACTATTGACAATGACCTAGGGCAAATCGAGAATAAAAGCGAAAAAAACTTTTAAGAAGTATTAACTTTTTTAGTACAATGGGGCAAGAATAGGGATAAGCTCAATTTTTCACTCTCGGACGAGGTTAGATGAAAAGTGCTGAATGTTTAACGGTATCCCCCGGTGAACCGCTTACCGATTGGCAAAAACTGGGATTAGATTTGGTGGCTCGTTGGCAGGGACGAGATGTTATCCTAGCGATCGATCTTACCGGTAGTGTTAACTTTAATGATGAAGGACGCACGCGCCTCGGTCAAATTATTCGCGATAGTTTAAAAAATAACGATTCCGTTTATTTAGTCCCCTTTGCTGATAATATCCAACCGATTGCAGAACCGATTTTAATTCGGAGTCAGGAAGATATAGACGCGGTTTTAAAAGCGATTCCTTGGCAATCTAGCCAAAGTGCTAAAAATACCGATATTCAGCGAGCAGAATGGCACGTTTATACTCGACTGGCACGCTTAAATCAGTGTCGTTTAACTGCCAATCAAGCTATCAAACCCCAGTCGGTAGTTTGGATTACCGATGCACCCCTTTCTACCGCTGCGGGGATTACTTCACAACAGTGGATAGAAACCCCAAAAAATAGCCCTTTTCGTCTTGCTAATTCTCCCGAAAGTTTGGAAAGACAAAACTGGCTTAATTCCCTACCAATTAATCTAAGAACTCAAGAAATTACTGCCACTAACGGCAATAAATATAAACTATCAGTGGTCGATATTGCTCCCACAGCACAAGAGTTTTGCACTCCCGCACCGGGAGGACAAGAAACCTGTTTGATTAATCCTTATCTCTTGAGTCAGTTATGGTTGCCAGCATTGGTAATTACATTAATGGGAACTGGGGGAATAGTAGCGAGTATTTTGGGAATTCGTCACTGGTTGCGGTTAAATACTGCTTGGACTATTGAAGTCTCATCTTATCAGGATGAAGATGAAACCCAAAAATATATTTTAAAAACATCCGAAAGAATTAACATCGGTGGTGATGAATATCATAAGAATACCATTCCTTGTCCTGGGGAAGAAATTCGCTGCTATTTAGAAAGACGCGGCAATCAGTTATATCTGAAACCCAGTAAACAAGCAGAGATTTTTTATCGAGGTAATCAACTAACTCAGGAGGTGAAGATAGATAAAAATTACCTGACTTTAACCTATCACCATAACCATCAAGATTTCGACCTACAAATTCAGATTAGCAAAAAATAACTCAGGAGATTTAAACCATGGCTAACACCAGTCAAACCCGCGCTATCAAACGGACAATTATCATCGGATTAGGTGGTACTGGTCGAGATGTGTTAATGAGAATTCGTCGCTTTATTATTGATAAGTATGGGAAGCTATCTAACCTACCCGTTGTCAGTTTTGTTCATATTGACACAGACAAAAACGCTTTCAATGGTTCGGGTTTACCCACAGGAAATAGCTATCACGGGGAAGAAATTCTTCTATCAGCTGCTGAAAGAGTATTCATTAATATGAATGCTCAGGATGTTAACAATCTCACCTATGAACTTGAACACAAAACCCTTTTTGAAAGTCCCTTTTCCCATATTGCAAGCTGGTTAGACCCAAGACTAAAAAAACAAATAACTGCCATTGAAAATGGTGCGGGAGGTATTCGTCCCGTCGGTCGTTTAGCTTTCTTCCATAACTATCAAAAAATTCAGGAGGCAATTGAAGCAGCGGAAAGACGAACTGCTGGTCATGAATCCTTTATGTTTAGCGGTAAAGTTAATGGTCAAAGTTTTAATGTCCAAGAGGGTTTAAATGTCTTTGTGGTCGGTTCTTTGTGTGGGGGAACTGGTAGCGGTATTTTCCTCGATGTGGCCTATACTTTGCGTCATATTTTACAACAAACGGCCGAATATACATCCT
This sequence comes from Microcystis sp. M144S2, assembly GCF_020246065.1. NCBI lineage: Bacteria > Bacillati > Cyanobacteriota > Cyanophyceae > Chroococcales > Microcystaceae > Microcystis > Microcystis sp. M144S2. Next base: position 6,159 of record NZ_JADBTR010000024.1, on the reverse strand, counting down.
TTGGTTATTTGGTAATTAGTCCTAAGCTTTATGGTGATGGGGCAATTATGAGAGCTAATACCTATGCAGCTTTGAAAGAGTTAGATCATTATACCAATGAAAGTAATTCCTTTCAAGTCTGTTATGATAAACAAAATTTCGTCCACATCGATGAAAAACGTTCTCCTTTTGATTTTGCTTACTTAGTTTCTAATCGCACTGCGGGAGATTACCAGATTAATAATAAAGGTAAATTATGTAATGTCATTGCTTACAAGATTTTCTTGGATTTTGCCGATGAGTTATCTCCTCGCATCAAAGGCAATCGGGATAACTATAAAAACTCGATGATTAGTCCAGATAATCATCCTTTTCAGATGTGTCAAGGTTATATGTCCTTTGGACTAGCGAGGATTTATTTTACTCGCGACCGAATTGTGCAGATTGGTCTCAATCGTTTTAGTCTCAAATTAATTAAATTTTGGTTAGAGGGATATGGTCAAAGTCCCAGTGGACAAGAGTTATTAAGTAAGTTCCTAGCTAATTGGAGTACCCAAAGTAATAAGGATTATTTTACTGCCAGATTGGAAGAAGCAACCCTAGAGAATAATAAAACTTTTTCCAAGACTTTAACCTCTTGGAAAAATTCCCTAGAGGAAGAAATATCCAATAGTCAAGATTTGGAGAATTTACCCCAAACCGTCAAGCAATCCCTAGAAAAAGAGTTTCGCAAAGTACAAGGGGGAGAAACAGATAGCAGTCGCGGAATCTGGTTAACTCTGACCCAACAAACTCAACCCAAGTTAATCGAAAAATTTAAATCAGATATTGACCAATTTTTGGAGATTCTTCTTAATCCTGATAGCCTAGAATTTTCTTTGGAAAATAGCCTATCTTTTTTGGTCGCTTTACAAGTACAGATTAATACCTACAAGGGGAATCTAGAGGAATTATCTCAGGATAATAAAGGGTTTCATTCCTCGGAAAAAATTGATAACATTTGGCGAAATGTTAAACAAACTCTCGAAGATATAAACGGGAAAAAGTCTGTCTTCAAGATGTTCAGTAAAAATGCCAATAGCGAGAAAATCAAAGCTGAGTTAAGAGACTACGTTCAAAGCGGACAAAAATTAATTCAGCATAACTTTAATTTCAGCATCAATCGCGAATCCAGAAAGATTGTTGAAGCGATTCTCAAGCATATTTCTAGTCGAATGCTGCAGATACAACAACTGAAAGAATCCCTATATCAGCTAATCGCAGAATACGATAAATACGAACAGGAGTTAATGCAGTTAAATCTCGACGAGATGACTGGGGAAGGTATTTTCCCAGAGGAGAATATTGATAACTGTATCCCTGACAGTAACTCCCGAACTCAATACATTTCCGTTAGCCAAAAAGTCACCAATAATTTAGGCTATAATGCTTCCCTATTCAGTTTATTTAGCCAATCCTTTGTTATTGATAATGAGACTCTCAAAGAGACTCTAACAGCAACAATCGAGAAACAGTTTCAATCAGTAAGCACCAATAAAATTGATGCAGTAATTAAGCGATTTATGGGTCAATATAAACCCCATGATTTTCCTGAACGCTTGGCGCAAATTCTGCGAGAAGCTGATTTAATGTTACCGATAAATGTTAATGATGCTTACTATCGCTTGCATCCAGATAAAAAATTACTAATTGGGACTAAGGACGATAATTCACCCACCATGCAAAGATTTATGAAGACTCTCGAATCTGATTTAAATATTAATCGGGGGACTTCTTTTGAATCAATTCAAACCGACGAAGAAATCCTAATTACCTACGAGTTTGGTGGGTTTCCCCTAAGAATCATTACTGATTTATCTGGGTTACAAAAAATCTATCAAGACCAAAAGAGAATCAGCATTTTACACAATGATTACAGGATAGAATTTGCTGATATTATCCCACCACCTGCCAAATTAATTGAGAAATTAGAGTTTATTTTCTATCCCGCAATTGCTCTCGGTTTACTAGAATACGATGAGGAGGATGATACTTATCAATTAGTCATCGAAGGCGATTTATTTAACAATAAGTCCATCATTGACATTAGCGGTAATTGGAGACTTGCTTTAGAACAATTTGCTTCTCGTAAGGACATGATTAATGCTTTACAGATACTGCTTAATCAGGCAAAAAATGAGATTTTAGCTAATCCTTCTCGATTATTTACTAACGAGGGTGATTATTTTCAGAACGTCAGCTATTTTGTCAACAACGTCGAAAATTTACCCTCCTATCATCCCAATTATCGCTACAAAGATAAGGTAGCTGGACAGAAAGCAGAGATTCAACAGGAGGCAAAAGAAGGAATTATCACCCGTTTTGTTAATCAACTGAAAATGGAACTAGAAAAACGTGCTACTGAACAGAAAAAACTCGAAAGACAACAGCAAAAGCAACAAACTTTACTGGGAACAAACAATAACATTAGTCAACCCAGTTTACCCGCAGAGGTTAGCACTGATGATGAATGGTCAAATTAATCAATCTTAATAATGTTTCCCCAGCTATCTGAGGAAACATTCATCCCCAACTCTCTCTATCAACCACAATTCGAGGTATCCAATAACTATCATGGCATTACTTAACCTTTTTCCTCCCTATCTGATTGTTTTAACTCTAGTCTTGGTTATTTTTCCCACCGTCTTAGCTGTGAGAATCCGGATGACTCTCTATAAACATCTCCAAGATTCAACCAAAAAAGTCAAGGGTTTAATTCCGCGAAACAGTCCCAAGGGTTCACCTAAAATTATCTCTAATCTAGAGATTAAATTTGAGAAAGCCAGTCGTCAACTAGATGATGTTAATACCGCAGCTTTGGTGGATAGTTTATACCATGAAGAAAAATTTACTTTCATGTCTAAATCCCTCAGCTGCGAAAAATGGGATTATTTTGTGAGAGTGTTACCCAATCTCCTCCTCGCTTTTGGTTTGTTGGGAACTTTCTTTGGAATTACTCTCAATCTGACGGGAATCAGCACACTTATCGATATTAATAATGTCGATGTGCAAAGTTTAGGAGAAAAGCTCAAAACTCCCCTAGAAAGTATGGGGATTGCTTTTATCACTAGCTTAATTGGTTTAGCTTGTAGTTCTTTACTGACTGTGATTAACTTAATCTTTAACACCAACCTTGCTAAAGTAAATCTAATTAGTTCCCTAGAAGACTATTTAGATAACATCTTGCAGCCGACTGTAGAAGGGAATAGTCGCTTGGATAAAGCGGTTAATCGCATGGTGGAGAAACAGGAAACATTTCTAAATAACTTTCATAAGGAGGTGAAGATAGTATTAGAATCTTCTTTAGGAAAAGTTGCTAAAGAAATTGCTGATGGTAATCAGGAAACTGCTAAGTTAGTCACCCAGGTTTGTGAAAGATTAACTGAAACTGCGGGAACTTTATCTACCGGTGCGACGACTTTTCAGCGTTCAGCTTTTGAACTTAACGAGCAAGTACCAATTATCACGCAAGCGAACCGAGAGTTTACACAATCCTCTCAGGAACTAAAAAATAGTGTACTGCTTTTTAAACAAGCGTCAGAGTTAATTGAAAAAAGTAACTTCTCTGGTAATATCGAAAGGTTTACCGCTAGTTTAGCAGAAACCCAAGGGAGATTTTCTCAATCCACTGCAATACTAGAGCAGAATATCGGGGAGATTATCAGCAGTAATAAAAGAGCTAACGATTTAGCAGAACAAGTGTATTTAAATATCCAAGAATCTTCTCAAAAATTACAAAATAGTGCGCTAGGTTTTCTGGAAGCTTCCGAAAAAATCGAAAGTAGTCAATTTGCCGATAAGTTAGTGCAAGCAACCGCAGATTTAATGACTGCTCATCAACAGTTTGCCAATTCTACTACAGATTTAAACCAATCAACTCAATCTCTAGCTTCTTTAACTCAAGACTTCCAGCGTTCAATGACAAGTATGGTTGAGTTAGGAATAAAAATTACTGACTTGAATCAAAAATCTGAGACAATCCTAGAACAGAATCAGCAACGCTCAGTCACCGAACAAGAAAAGTTATCCAACATTCAGGGAGAATTAGTAAAATTAATCGAAACCGTGAAAACCTATCAAGACAGTTTTAACTCCGAGTCGAAACAATTAGGAAACCAACTTATCAATAGTCTCGATGAAAGACTCTCCCAAACCTCCGATAAAATCCTCACTGCTTCCCAGGGGATTGAGCGCTCTAGTAATAATCTCGATGTGACTAATGCTAACCTGTCTCAGTTAATTGATACAGTGACAGAGCAACTTACTCAAGTCTCTGAGACAATCCTAGAACAAAATCAGCAACGCTCAGTCACCGAACAAGAAAAGTTATCTAACATTCAGGGAGAATTAGTAAAATTAATCGAAACCGTGAAAACCTATCAAGACAGTTTTAACTCCGAGTCGAAACAATTAGGAAACCAACTTATCAATCGTCTCGATGAAAGACTCTCCCAAACCTCCGATAAAATTCTCACTGCTTCCCATGGGATTGAGCGCTCTAGTAATAATCCAGAGGTGACTAATGCTAACTTGTCTCAGTTAATTGATACAGTGACAGAGCAAGTTACTCAAGTCAAGGAAAGCTTACAGTCTGATTTAAACCTTTTAAGCAATAACTTAGGGATGGTAGTTGATGATAAATTAACTAAGAACTCAGAACAATTAAAAGCAGTTTCCCAATCTATTGAGAAAACAGCCAATCAATTTGGCAGCCTTAAATCAGATTTTTCTCAAGTAATTAACGCAGTGAACACCAACACCAGTCAATTAACTGCTAACTTAGAATCTTTGCGAGATAAGTTAGAGAAAGTTATCGCCAAGGAAAATAAATCGAATCAAAAAATGATTGAACACATCTATGGAGAAATTCACAAATGTTTAGCAGAACTGGAGAAAATTAACGATATGCGTTCTGACTTTTCTAATTTAAAGGGTGAGATGGAAGAGCTTTTTGAGACAATCCCTAATCTTACTCAAAAAGATGTTCAGGATGACATTGATAAGTTAAGTAAGAAGTTGGAAGAACTTAAAAACCTTTTTGAGACAATCCCTAATCCTCCTCAAAAAGATGTTCAGTCTGAATTTTCTAGCTTAAAGGATAAGATAGAAAAACTTTGTGAGACAATCCCTAATCCTCCTCAAAAAGATGTTCTGGATGACATTAACACCCTATTTGAATAACTTCACCAACATATAAGCAATTATGTCTAGACGTACCTACTACCGAGATGAAGATAAATCGGTGGATGTTTATCCCGCATTTACCGATTTAATGTCCAATGCTTTCATGATTCTGAGTTTATTTCTCCTCTTGGCACTTTTTCAGTCCTATAATCTCATCAGCAAACTGGAGGAAGCTAACCGAAAACTGCAAACAGCAACCCCGATAGTTATCGATGAAAAATCAGGAAAATTCAAATTTCAGTCGGGAAGTGCTGAATTAAACCCCGCTTTAAAAACCTATATTCGTCATCGCATTATTCCCGCTATCGAAACCATTACCAAAGACAGAGAAATCGACTTTATTCAAGTAATTGGACACACGGACGGACAGGGAATACAGCAGACAAGTAATCTCGATAAAAATATCGAATCGGTTGCCAGCAGAAAACAATCTGTTAAAATGCTAGTACCCGGTTCTAACACTGATTTAGGATTAATGCGAGCTTTAGCAGTAGTCCAAGAAATCGAAAACACAGGTAAACTCAAAAATGTCAAATTTCGAGCTTTTTCCGCAGGACAGTTATACCTCCCATCGGGTAACTTAGCTGCGGTTAATCGTGACGCAGATGCAAGCAGACGCAGAATTGAAATCCGTTTTATTCCCCCCGGTAAAAAACAATGATTTATTCTATTTCTTCCACGGAATAATTAACCGTTTCTAGGGTGACATCCTCGTATAAATCCCGAAAAGATGCCGTCAGATTAATACTCTGCAAACTAAAACTTTCTTCCTGATAGGTTTGCAGAATCCATAAACCCTGTTCACCCCGTCGAAAAGTGGTTCTTCCGAACTTACACTGTAGAAAATTCCCCAAGCTCCCTCTCTGTCCAGCAATGCTCTAAAGTTGATAAATATCAATCTAACAAAAACTCAAAGCCCTATTGTACAAGCTTTACAAGCATGAGTTGTTGATAGTT
>NZ_JADBTR010000023.1:0-26666 GCF_020246065.1 Microcystis sp. M144S2 | reverse complement strand
CTTATCAAGGGTAGATCCCCCCGCCTATCGGCACCCCCCTTATCAAGGGGGGCAGGGGGGATCAAACCTAAAATCCATTTTTAATTTAATTATAACCAGCTACTTATCAGTTAAATCCTGCTCAAAAATGCTATGAACAGTTTGTAGTTGCGCTTTAGTACCCCACTCTCAAGAACAATTCTCAATCATGACAGTCCAAGATATTACAATTGCCAAAATTCGTCAACTTCCAGAGTCATTAGTTGAAGAAGTGAATGACTTTATTGATTTCCTTACCTTAAAGTACAATCAGCAGTTTTCTGATTTCGTAGAAATCGCAGAATCTGATTTTTCAGATTATTTGTCAAATCTAGAAGATTATGAGGAAAAATTAGCTCGTGGCGAAATCAAATGGTAGCGTTATTTGTGGTGATGTGGTTTTGTGCGACCTCAACCCCGTCATTGGCACAGAACAGTCAGGAATTAGACCTGTAATCATCATACAAATTGATCGAGCTAATTTAGAAACAGCGTTAAGAACAATTCTAGGTTTACTTTAAGAAAATCACTATTCTAAGTATTCTAAGCCTATGTCTAATTCATCTCTAGAACAAGACCTAAAAACTTATCAAGATTTGATCGCCATTCTCCAAGAGCATACTACACCAACAGAAGCCGAAATTCTTAATATTTTACTAGCCCGCGATCGCATTCAAACTAAGCTAACAGAAACCTATTTAATTACTGATAATATCCTAAATATTCTCCAAGAATTAGACAACATTCTTAGGAAAAAACAAGCCACAATCGCCCCAACAATCGCCAAATTACGTCCCGATTTTAATCCCGATACTAAAAATTGGTGGTGGCTACTTGAAGTCCCTAAAATTGATTCTCCTTGGCATAAATACGATTTATTGACAAATGGAGCTTCTGTTACTTTCTTGACAATTTCTTTAGGATTAATTGGTGAAATTGGCTCGCGGTTTCTTTCAGGGGGAAGCGATATTTTGGGAGGTGTTTTAGTCAGTTTTCAAAGTATATTAACCTTACTTGCCGCAGGAGGAATCTTAACTAAAACTGGACAAGAAACTGGAAAAAACTTACTGACACGCTTTGGGATTCAAGAACAATACTGGCAAGAAATTGGCGCTGGTTTATCTTTTTTATTAATGCTGAGTATTTGGGGATTAAGACTCTCTTTACCAACTGTAGCCACCTGGTATAATCATTGGGGTTGGAGTCATTATGAAAAGGGAGATTTGAGCAGTGCAGAAGAAGATTATCAACGAGCCTTGTCTTTAAATCCAGATGACGCTGAGGCACATTTTAACTTAGGATTACTCTACGAAGAATTACAGGATTTTGATTTAGCTAGAAAAGAATATATATTAGCTATACAAGGAGGAGAAATAACTACCGCTATTAATAATCTAGCTCGATTACATATTCTCAATAAAAATTATCCTGCTGCTGTTCACCTTTTACTTAAAGCCCAATCTGAGGCAAAATTAGATCAAGAAACCCAATTTGCTATCTGGAAAAATTTAGGTTGGGCGAGGCTAAAACAAGGAGATATTCCAGGGGCAGAAACAGCTTTATCAGAAGCGATTAAATTAGATAAAAATAGTGCTGCCCCTCATTGTTTACTAGCGCAGGTAAGAGAAGCCCAAAATAACCAAACAGAGGCCTTAAAAGAATGGGAAACCTGTAATCAATACGCTAACAGCTTAAATCCTGACGAAGATAGCTGGAGAATACAAGCACAACAATGTCTAGCAAACCGGGAGAAACAAAAATGCTCACCAAAACCCAACTCATCCTATTAGGATTAACCACAGGAATGCTGACCCTATTTTTAGAAAGTGCTAAAGGGATAGCCTTACCTGCTAGAATTGAATCAACAACTGGTATCGTCAAGCTAAAAAGACAAAATTGGACTGAATTTAAACCCGTTTCTATTAATACAGAATTAAACAAAGGCGATCAAATTTTTCCTCTTCAGGGTGTTAGGGTGACAGTATTATGTCCCGATTTACAACAACGCCCAGTTAGTTCAGGTGTACCCTCTGGACTAAAGACAATTTGCCCCATCTGGGAAGCGTTAAAAGCCAAAAATCCCCCACCCCCGGGTTCTTTAGGGGGAACAAATGCACTCATTCCCTATCTCATTTCACCCCGTCACACCCTGATACTGACAGATACCCCCATTTTGCGCTGGAATGAAGTTTCCCAAACGAGATATTACACAATAAAAGTTATGGATTCACAGGGGATTATCTGGGAAAAGCAAGTTTCTCAAACCCAAATTTCCTATCCCGGAACACCAGTTTTTCGGCCCGGTATTCCTTATTCTGTGACAATTCAAACCGATGGGGGACAGTCTTCCGAGCAAGATAAAGCTTCTAAAATAGAATTCATCAGGTTACATTCCTCAGAAGTTGCAACCATACAGGCCGAAGTTAATAAAATAGAACAATTAAATATAAATAAGCAAACTAAAGCATTAATATTAGCCGATTTTTATGGAACTTATACCCTACCGACTTCAACTTTTAATAACTATGTTTTATCCTCCAAATCCCTAGCAACTTATCATCTTAGCAGTGAAGCGATCACTATTCTAGAAACCACCATCAAACAGGGTCAAAATTCAGCCATCATCGAGAGAAACTTAGCTGATTTGTACTGGCAAATTGGCCTAGCTAATCTAGCTACCAATCATTATCTTAAAGCGATAGAATTAGCTCAGATACCAGAACAATTAGAAGAAAAAACCTTGGCTCAATTTGGTTTAGGAGAAGTTTATGCCGCTTTAGGAGATAATAATCAAGCCAAGATTTGGTATAGTAAAGCCAGAGAAGGTTATCTAGCTTTAGGCGATTCTGCAAGGGCTAACTTTGTGATTCAATTAATAGAAAGCTTGCCTTAAGTTAAAAAAAGAGTAGTCTAGCTGTTGCGGGTTTTGTCTTGAGCCAACTTCTCGGGTTGTTGCCCTAAGTCGGGGTATCCAGGAAGACTGGCGCCCCAGGACCATCAGCTAACAGAGCTTGTAAGTAGGTAGGCGTTAAAAATTATCAGATGCCCCCCTTATTAAGGGGTATCCCCCCGCCTATCGGCACCCCCCTTATTAAGGGGGGATCGGCACCCCCCTTATCAAGGGGGTAGGGGGGATCGAACCTAAAATCCATTTTTAATTTAATTATAACCAGCTACTTAGCAGCTTGTTATCGCCCTTCCAGAAGTTCAGGAAGAGCGATAACCCGAAACTCTCAACCACGGACAAAACCCTTTCAAGTCGATCAATGGCTAGGTGGGGTGAAGACAATCAAACCCGACAGCAACCCCGAAAATCGTGTCAGAATAGATCAGTGTAGTCACTGATTATCTTTGAGAAAAATATTTATATGTTAGGACGGGACAACTACGATTTAATCATTGTCGGGGGCGGTATAGTCGGAACCACCCTAGCGGTGGCCTTAAAAAATACAGGATTAAATATCGCTATGATCGAGGAACGTCCCCTGGAGGTGGCCGCCTCCCGTCGTCAAGCTTATGCCCTCTCGTTGATGTCCAGCCGGATTTTTACAGGCTTGGGTATCTGGGATAAAATCTCGCCCAGTATCGGTAAATTTCGTCATATTCGCCTTTCTGATGCCGATTACCCGATTTTTGTCCCCTTTGTGGTCGATGAGCTAAAAACCGATTATTTAGGCTATGTGGGCGAACATCAAGTGATTTTAACGGCCCTGCACAAGGCCAGCCAAGATTGCGATCGCATTGACTGGTTATCCCCTGCCAAAGTGTTAGAAGTGGAGTACGGAGCAGAAACAGCCACTGTCACCCTGGAAGAAGCCGGTCAAACCCGAAAAATCACCACAAAATTAGTCATCGGGGCCGATGGAGCTAGATCCGCTATCCGGCAAGGGGCGCAAATTAAAACCAAAGGTTGGAAATATTGGCAATCCTGTGTCGCTTTCACCATTAAACATCAACTCGATCGCAACGATACCGCCTTTGAAAGATTTTGGCCCACCGGTCCGATGGGCATTTTACCGCTCCAGGGTAATCGCTGTCAGATCGTTTGGACAAATCCCCATGAAGAAGCGAAAAAACTGCAAGAAATGCCCGAAGCGGAATTTATCAAGAAATTAGAGGCATATACGGGGGGATTACTGGGAAAAATAGCATTAGTTAGCCCCCGCGCTCTCTTTCCCGTACAGTTAATGCAGAGTGATACCTATGTTAAACCCCGACTGGCTTTAATTGGTGATGCCGCTCACTGTTGTCATCCCGTCGGTGGTCAAGGTTTAAATTTAGGCATTCGCGACGCAGCCGCTTTAGCGCAGGTATTAAAGGAAGCAGTGGAAAAGCAAGAAGATATAGGAGCGCTTTCTACCCTAAAATCCTACGAAAAATGGCGTAGATCGGAGAATTTAGCGATTTTAGGCTTCACGGATCTTCTAGATCGCCTGTTCTCCAATAACTGGCCGCCTATCGTTGTCATCCGTCGTCTCGGATTGGCAATGATGCGCGGTTTCCCCCCGTTGAAATTGTTTGCCCTGCAATTAATGACGGGATTAAAAGGACGTATTCCCCAATTAGCTAGATAGCCGGCCACTAATTCCGGGGATGGGGGAGAAAGGAAGAAAAAAAAAGCTTGCAAAATGCTGCGATTATCGCTATGATGGTTAAGGTTCAATATCGGGGCGTAGCGCAGCTTGGTAGCGCACTACTTTGGGGTAGTAGGGGTCGTGGGTTCGAATCCCGCCGCTCCGATTGCAGGAAAACAGAGAGTTAGGTAGGGATGCAACCAATCCCTACCTTGTCCTGTTTACTCGAAATTTTCTTAATTTATCAGCCTTTCTGATCAAGTTAGTTCACCATTAGGATCACTGCTCTAGGAGAAAATGTCTAATCAAATATCAGCTTACGGTTCCTGGAAATCACCGATTACCTCCGATCTAATTGTGGCAGCATCGATTAGTCTTGGCGGTGTAACTCTAGATGGAGAAGATATTTATTGGTTAGAAGGCAGACCACAGGAAAAGGGGCGAAATGTTTTAGTTAAATTAAACCCCGACGGCACAACCACAGAAATCACCCCAGCACCTTTTAATGTGCGAACTCGTGTCCATGAATACGGGGGAGGTTCCTATCTAATTGTTGCGGGAATTATCTATTTTTGTAATTTTGCCGACCAAAGAATTTATCGCCAAACTGCTGAGAGTTTACCCCAACCTCTGACCCCAGAAAATTCCTGTCGTTATGCGGATTTAATTCTCGATGAATTTCGCAATCGTTTAATCTGTGTTTGTGAAGATCATACCCAAAAAGATCGGGAACCGGTTAATAGTATTGTCAGCATCGATGTGGATACGGGAGAAATAGAAACTTTAGTATCTGGCGATGATTTTTATACCTCTCCTCGCTTAACTGCCGACGGTTCTCGATTAGCTTGGATTAGTTGGAATCATCCTAATATGCCTTGGGATAGTTCTTTTCTCTGGGTGGCGGATATTAATAATCTTTATTTGAGTAATATTCGGGTCATTGCTGGTGGTGAAAATGAGTCGGTATGTGAACCGCGCTGGTCTGCCGATCAACAGTTATATTTTACCAGCGATCGCAATAATTTCTGGAACTTTTATTGCTTTAACTACGATGAACAAATCGAACCAGTTCTCGAACCGATCGAGGCTGAATTTGCCTATCCTCATTGGGTTTTTGGTTTATCTAACTACGGTTTTGCTGGGGAATCACAGATTATTTGTAGCTATACAAAAGATGGTCGTTGGTATTTAGGAAGTATCGATACTGTTAATCGGGAATTTCGAGAAATTATTACTGCTGATACTAACATTTCTTCCCTACAAGTTAGCGATAACAAAATAGTTTTTATTGGCGGTTCTTTCAGGGAAGTAACGGCGGTTGTCTCAATGGATTTAGCCACAGGAACGAGAGAAATTCTCAAATCTTCCAGTAATTTAACTATTTCTAGCGATTATTTCTCGATTCCGGAAATGCTCGCTTTTCCCACCAGTCAGGGACTAACGGCCTATGCTTGGTATTATCCCCCCAAAAACCCCGATTATACCGCCCCCAATGGCGAATTACCGCCCCTTTTAGTCAAAAGTCACGGTGGACCGACGGCTGCAGCTACCTCTAGTTTAAGTTTGCGGGTGCAATACTGGACCAGTCGCGGGTTTGGCTATCTAGATGTTAATTATGGCGGTAGTACGGGTTATGGTCGTCAATATCGTCAGCGTTTGCAGGGAAATTGGGGAATTGTCGATGTGGAAGACTGCATCAACGGGGCAAAATATTTGGTTAATCAGGGATTAGTCGATGGGGAAAGATTGGCAATTTCTGGAGGCAGCGCCGGTGGTTATACAACTTTAGCGGCCTTAACTTTTCATGATACTTTTAAAGCAGGAGCTAGTTATTACGGAGTTAGTGATTTAGAGGTTTTAGCCACCGATACCCATAAATTCGAGTCGAGATATTTAGATAAATTGGTGGGACGCTATCCTGAAGAAAAGGAAATTTACTATCAGCGATCGCCTATTCATTTTACCAGTCAGTTATCCTGTCCAGTGATCTTTTTCCAAGGTTTAGAAGACCGAGTGGTTCCACCCAATCAAGCGGAAATGATGGTAGAAGCTTTAAAAGCGAAAGGTTTACCCGTCGCTTACGTTCCCTTTGCGGGAGAACAACACGGATTTCGTCAAGCTGAATCGATAAAACGAGCATTAGATGCAGAATTTTATTTTTATTCCCGTCTCTTTGGTTTTACTCCTGCTGATAATTTAGAACCCGTAGAAATTAAGTAATCGTGCAAAGTTAATTTCCTAGGTCAGTAATCGGTGAACAGCAGATCTAGACCTAATATTATCTAAAGACTAAGGCTCTACCGAACCTGTCATGCAAAACTATCAACAACTTATGCTTGTAAAGCTTGTACAATAGGGCTTTCAGTTTTTGTTAGATTGATATTTATCAACTTTAGAGCATTGCTGGACAGAGAGGGAGCTTAAGGAATTTTCTACAGTGTAAGTTCGGAAGAACCTGAAGAAGTTTGAGCATATCCTACTCTTTCTTGTCTTTCATCCCAAGCTTGTGTTCTGAGATGGAGAGCTTTGTTGTAAACCAATCTTACACAGCCCAAAGTGCGCCGCAATAGCGACTCTTGTTTTGGTGTGGGGTAAAATCGAAACGAATAGGTTTTTTCCATACCTCACATTTTAGCATATATTTTGTAAACGATGCTCATATTTAAGAGTAAGGCCGTCGTGGAACGACGGGGTTTCAGACCCAAATTTTCGATGACCGTGACGTAGTACCTCAACGGGAGTCTGACCGTATATGTATTTAGGGAGTTCGCTCCGAAATTCTCGCACCCCAATTTTCTCAATGTCATGCTTATCCATAGTCTCTCTCGTTGTGTACGCATTGTGTACACAGTGTAGCACTATTTAGGAAGGGATATCAACAAACAACTTTACTCATGTTTTACCAGATTAAATTTTTAATCTGGTTTAAAGAAAATGCCATCCATTTGCAACATCCTTCCAAATTTTATTACTTTCATTTATTACTTATAATCTTTTTGATTAAGAGCTTCATTTTTGCTTTAGTTGCTTGAACAAGGTTTCCAATATAATAAAAATCTCTTAATTGTTTATAATACAGAAATCTCATCACGCTTTTAGCCCTTCCCTGACAATGAATGCACAAAAATTTTATCTCTTTATTTAAATTTTTATTATATCCATAAGGAATTCCATTTTTGAATATAAGTTTTTTTAAACCAAATTGCATTTGGTATTCATCCTCTAAGTAATTAGTTGATGAGTTAATATTGTAATCTGGTGTCATATCATTCATGGCTCTGGTAAGATTAGCCACTTTAGAATTGTCTTTAGACCATAGATATAATAGGGTCATGTCGCATATTCCTCCTGGCTTATGATTATCAATATGCCATTGCCATTTAGCTTTTAGCTTATCTGGTATATTTTTATTGCTGTATGCTTCAATACAAAAATCTGTAAAATTCTCCAACCCCTCAAGCGTCCAATATGAAAAAGAGCTAGTAGATGCCCATCGAAAATTAGTATCTTGATTTTTAGGAGTAGATGTCATTAAAGCAGCTATACAATCATTAGGTAAAACTGGATAAACTTCCTCTGAATAATTCGCAAAAGTCATGATATCACTATCTAACAGAAATACCCTTTGATAACCATTCTCTTTCATCCATTCTTCCAACACAAACATACGTTTCCACATGGCAATCTCATATATTCCTGAGTAATCTGACATTTGAACGTAGCATTTCTGAAAATTTTGATATTTATCAAACTCTACTAGGGTTGTATCCCAGTGATTTCCCCAAAAGCCTTTATTAGTGTCATTTCCGATAAGCACAACTGTATTATTAAAGTTTGCCGCTGATTTCAAGGCAAACTTTAAATAATTTGGCTTCCCACCAAAATGGGCAATAATTACAGGAATTTCTAAGGTTTCTATTGATTTCACGGTTTAATAACCTCCATTTTTTGAATTAAGTTCTGAGTTCTGGAATCTGGTCGTTGCGCTGTTAGGACACTTCAAGGAATCAAGGTTATTGAGAATGATCGAGGAATTTATGCGCTTTTAGGCTTCTGTTATTGAAAAGAGAGGCAATTTTTCGAGGTTGCTTATATTACAATATCTCATTATACAGCTTTAAATACTTAGATGCTTGAATCTCAAGAGTAAATTCTTGCTCCACTTTTTGCCTTGCTCGAATGCACAATTGGTTATATCTTTCTGTATCTTCTAATACCCAATTAATTCCCCGTGCCAAGTCTTCCACCTCGAAGGGGTGAGCCAGATAACCATTCTCTTGATGTTCGATCATATCAGGCATTCCACCAATTTTAAAGGCAACAGAGGGAGTGGCACAAGCGAGAGCTTCCATGACTGTATTGGGAAGATTATCCTCAATTGAGGGAGCGACAAAAATATCGGCGGCGGCATAGACTAAAGCTAGGGAAATATCATCATTTAATCTGCCTAAATAATGGGTTTTTAAGCCAAAATCAGGCGGATTCACTGGTTCAGAGGCACCGAAGACCACTAACTCTAATTTATGCCGCCATATTTCCCATTGGCTGAGTTTTTTTATGGCAGGTAGCAGCAGATGAAACCCTTTCCTGCGATCGCTTGTTGCTGTCATAGCACCAAAGAGAAATTGATTTAGTTTCCAACTAGGAAACAACTGTTTGGACAATATTCAGAAATTGTTCTGCATAAGTTTGGCATTCTATTTTATTGTTGGTTCGCGCTTCTGATTCAGATATTAAATCTGGTCCAGGCATAAGCTTATTAGTTAATAATTCAAGATGATTGGCAAGCTCTTGTGAAGAATCTGGTTTAAAAAATATAGCACTGGGAGAATTTTGCTCTTTGTGGACAGAAATATCTGATAATAATATTGTTTTACCTAACACTCGAGCATCTTCTACTACTGTACTCCATCCTTCAAACAATGAAGGCTGAATCACTGCTAACGATCTCCTCATTAGTTGAATCTGATCCCAACGGGGAATTAATCCAAGAATTATAAATTGATCGCTTAAAGAGTTTTTTTCAATTGAATTTTTTATTTCTTCTCCATACTTAGGAAATCGGCTATCATAAAGTTTACCAGTACACACAACTACGGGCTTGACATTTGTTCTTTTCAATAAGATAAGTGCTTCTATGATCAGCTGATGATTTTTGTGTATCCAAAATTGATTGCTAACCAAAAAGAACTTGTTTGGAAGATTATATTTTTCCTGAACTAATGTTGGAGCTAAATCATTTTCAAACCAGTCTTGATTGGGTATCGTTCTAAAACTTAATACAAATTTCTGAGCTTTAGATTCAGGGTAAAAAGCAGCAAAATCGCTCAAAGCACTTTTACTGCTAAAGACTATATTTAACGAATTGTTAGATAAATATTCAAATGCTTTATCACGGCTTTTTATTTCTTTAGTAGAAAAATATGAGGGTAGATATTTATGTTGAAAATCTGGAATCCAAGTTGACCAACCGCAATTAAACTCCCAGGAAATACCCCAATTTATTGGAACAGGATATACAAAGTCTATTTCTTTACTTTCTAAAAGTTTTATCAATCTTCTATCCCTTAGCCAAGAAACATTTTGACCGACTTTCCATAATAATCGATTCAAAAAAGAAGGCTTTATACAATTAGTTACATATATTTCTTCTACTAGATTTTCCAGTTCTTCATAATAGCTTTTTTTGAGATTAGAACCAATAAATAAATATAGCTTAATATGCTCCCTTTTATTGGCAGGTAACTCGGCAATAGATTTGACAAGATTTTTAATATAAATAATCCCCCCCATCCAGTTATCATCAGCTTGCATCAGAATAGCAATATTTAAAGTTTTTATCATCCCATTAGCTCCGCACGACACCATTGAGTATAGACACTGATTCCTCTATCAAGAGTTACTTCAGGAAGAAACCCAAGTTTTTTGAGACAATTTATATCAGCTTTCCAGTTTAAGGGATTGCCAATAGGTATTGTACCATCAAAATGTACAAGAATATCGAGTTTCAAATGTTCTAGTATCAAGTTAACTAACTCCTTAATAGAGGTTTCTGTTCCACTTGCCAAGTTATAAACATCGGCGTGACAAGGAGCTTTTTCTGCCAAGAGGTAGAGAGCTTTTGCTATATCTCGACTATGGATAAAATCACGACTTTCATTACCCGTTCCCTGTAGATTGAGAACGGGGCTTGTCAGAGCCTTGTGACAGATATCCCAGATAACTTGTCGCCTCAACCCCGGACCATAGGCAGAAAAGATGCGTACTGTAGCTGTGAGTAAGCCATAAACTTGGAAAAACTCCTGGCAAAGTTGTTCACAGATTAGCTTATGGTAGCCATAGGGTGAAATAGGATTGAGGGAATGACTTTCATTAACGGGTAAAGTTTTGGGATTACCATAAACAGCAGCACTAGAAAGATAAATAACTCGGCATTGAGGTGCATGAAGGCGAAGTGCATCTAATAAGTTGAAAGTAACAACTACTCCATCGGTAAAATCTGCTTTTGGTTCACTTACTGAAAGAGGAACTGATGCCCTTGCAGCAGAATGGATGCAGATCTGTGGCTGTAGTTGTTCGATGAGTATGGCTAAATCAGGGGAAGGTAGAGTGAGTTGATAATAACGCAAGAGATCTTGAGTTGGCGCGTTTTCTGGAGGACGGGTTCCCAAACCGACAACAGACCACCCAGCTTGGGCGAATTCGCGAGCTATATACCGCCCAATAAATCCTGTAACACCAGTAATAAGAACAGTTTTCAAGATATTAATCTCAGGGTTTGATAGCAATAAATGAATAATGACGACCTGGAGTTTCTGACTTTTGAGATTGATACCAACCACAAAACTTTTGTACAGTTTCATTGTTAGCCAGCCAGTTGCCTAATTTATCACCAATAATAGGAGCTAGGACAGATTTAATTAAGTTTGAAAAGTCCTGTTGGGTCATCGGTGCATAGTTGATTACGCTCTCGAAGGGAGCGATTGCTTTTTGCAGTTTTAGTCTTGCTGTATCGAGAGCTTCTAGGTATTCTTGGAGCAAATAAGCGTTCTCTCCGCCATATAAAAAATGTAGAGGATGTGACGCTAAAAAGAGTGGTAAGTCTTCCTTTTTTGAGATAATATGTTCACGAGTTGCTATCAATACTCCTCCAGGTTTTAAGACTCGTGCAGTTTCCTGACAGAGTTTTTTCAAGTCATAGGCATGATGCAGTACCGCTCGTCCATAAACTAGATCAAAAGTATTATCCTCAAAAGGTAAGGTTTCTCCATATTCTTGAATAATTTGAATAGGTAACTGAGTGCTGTCAACTAAAGATTGGATAGCTTGAGCACCAACCAGTGGACTAGAATCTGGTTCTAAGGCAGTCACGGAACATCCCAATTTAGCAAAAGCATAACTGGAAATTCCTCGACCTGCACCCAAATCTAATACTTTTCCTGGTATATATTGACTCAATAGATTTTTAACTGCAAGCCATTCTTCACTGTTACTAAATCTTTCTGCCGCTAACTCTAACGGATCGTCGTAATAACAGCAACGTACCAGTTCTTGTTTTTCTGGCTGCTCTCTAAGCCAACAAACTGCTTGTTCCCAAGTTAATAAATTAGCGTTCATGTTCTGGAATCTCCCGAATCACACGCGCTGGATTACCAGCGACAATAGTCCATGCTGGGACATCTTGAGTAACAACTGAACCTGCTCCAACAACTGCCCCCTCACCTATCTTTACTCCTTTGAGAATGATTGTGCGTGCTCCGATCCATGCTCCTCTAGATATTTTTATTTGTGAACTTTTCGTTGTACTCCAATCGTGCTTTCCCTGTTTCCAATCAGCCAAATCATTCTTTCTAATGCTATAGCTAATGCTGTGATTATTGCTATCAGCTAATATACATTGATAAGAAATTAAAACATCATCTTCTACAGTAACTGACCTAACGCAATCTATAATAGTGTCACCACCAATAAACACGTTGTTACCTATATTTATTGAACTTTCTTCAGTTTCAGTGACTAGATTTCCTTGAATTAAGCAATTTTCACCTATGATAATATTACTCTTTTTGAAACGTTTATCTATAGTTCCAGTAATTTGAGTGTTCGCTCCAACAGATATTGATATTAAACTCTTTTTGTGAGTCAAATAAGTAGTTAAGTAGGAATAAAATTTTCTAAGCATTTTAAAATTTCTCTATATTTTTAATGCAAATAAACCACTTGCCTACGGAAATATCATCTTGCCAACTTGAATCAATTACAAAGACAGACTGATAGGAAGACTTGTATTTATTTAACCACCAATTAACAGAATTATTATGAAAGCTCTGAAGAGTTTTAATCCATCCCTCATCTTTACCACTTCTAGAAACAGGAATCATATGGAAAGAACTATACTGCGTAATTCGATAAGCTTCAGCAACAAATTGCACAATTCCATTTTCGGTGAAGTGCTCAAGAGAACCTATAGAATAAGAATAATTGAAAGAATTATCATGATAATCTGTTTTTGTAGCATCACATATTTTAAGGCGTTCTTCAGGTATACCACGATCTAGGGCTTTCTTGATCAAGAAATCGGAAATATCACAGCCATATACTTCGATTGGTGGGAATTTAGACAGAGTCTCAATATTCTTACCAGTACCACAGGCAATATCTAAAACTTTACCTCGGCAATTGACCATGAGAAATTCCAGTTCATTCCAAGCATTACCTTCACCCCAAGTGTCTAAAATTTCTGCCATATCGGGATTCCAGTAAATTTCTAAATCTTGACCATTATCACCAATAATTCGTGAACCAGATGATTGATTTTTAGGGTAAACATAATGATCTAATATCCTTGACAATTTTACTCTTAATAAAGCAAAAGTCTTCAAAAATAATGGAGGACACATCTCTTTATAAAATTCCTTGAGCATAATTTATCTCCTCAATATTAATCTAAGGTTGTTGTTTCAGCGATTCTAACATATCGTAGCATTTTAAATATAGTATTTTGATCAGGGATTTTGACTCTCTTTGAAGTTCTTTAAAATGTTCAGCTAAGACCAGATATGCTGGAAAGCAAACTTCACATGAACTTGGATACGATATCACCTTATCTGTTATGGCATTATCAAAATCATCGTTTGTTTTGTTGGCGACAATTTCTCTCCCTCCATGCGTGCCACTGCGGTCAAATCCTATGTTTGTGACTAATGATTGAGTAGGAAATAGAGTCAACCCCTGCTGCATAAACACAGTTAAATACCAAACAATCGCCCACGAATCGATTTTATTTTTTATTTGACTTTCCAGCATTTTAAAATAAGGATATGAACCATCTAAATCAAATTTATACCTGAGTAACGATTCCCCCTTCAACTTTTCGTACCCTGACATAGAAAGATCAAGGTATTTCCAAGAACTCTGCCAAGTTGCCCATCCCCAAGAAGTAGGAAATGGTAAGAATATTGCATCTGTTTCCAGTTCAAGCTTTACCGGAAACATATATCCAGATATTTGCATGACATGGTGAGCATCTTTATAGAGGTTTAAAGCTTTGTTCATGTAGTCAAGGAAAAATGGAGATAGTATCAAATCATCTTCAATTACGATCACACTACCATATTCATCACATAGATCTGTCACGCCTCTAATAATCGAGTTTGCAAGCCCTAAATTAGTTTCCCTCTCAATAATGTTAACTGTCCCACACCACTTTTTACTCCTAATTACTTCTCGTACTTGTTTGACATATTCCTGATCTTCTTGTCGCTTAGGGGCATCACAAAATATAAATAGTTCGCTTTCTGCTGCTCCCTCATTCCGAGCTAAAGATTCCAAAGACCGCAATGTATGTCCAGGTCGCTTATAAGCAAAAAATGCTATCGGTGCTTTCTTCATAATGGTCTTGCCTGACGAATGGCTTCAAATACTCTCGCCGTCGTATCAGGTCGATTGAAAATCAGGAAGGCGACAGGAGTGGTCAGTTGGAAGTCAGTCATAGACGAATTTACTCTTAACCTCTGTTATTTTGAACTATCCCGACCAAATTGTCAACCCAAAGCGGCACAAATCCTCAACTCTCTCCCCGGCGACGGTTGAGCAAGGCGAGAATCAGTCTAAACTCTTAGAGGATGTTTGAAAAGTCAGGAGACCACTAGGGGTAGTGTAGAGATATAGATGTTCTAAGGGTAAGGAAGATGATTCGACTCATGTTGAGGCGGCTTGCCTAGACGACTACGCTACCTGTGACCCTTTTCAAACATCCTCTCAAGAATCTGGAGAACAAGCTAGAGTCAAAGAGATTACGATCAGTAAAATCATCTGCCTCAACATGACGCAGCAAAAATGGAGGATGTTTTAACGGAAAATTCATTTCTTTAACAGGAAGATTTGCCACTCTACTTTTACTAGCAATTGTATGAGTAGCATCTTCACCAAATCCAATATTACTAACTAAATTTACATTAGGAAGGATAGTTAGACCATTCTGAATCCAACAGGCAAACGTCCATCTATAATCCCACACAGTAGGATCTCCTTCATAAGTTCTCTGAAAGTTTTTAGTCCAGTATTTTACTACTTTTCGATTTTCTAGGATAGATGTGAGCCAGTTTTCTTTTCTAATTTTTGGCCACAGTTTCAAACCATAATCAAAGTATTTCCAAGCTCTCCGCCAACTTGCCCATCCCCAGATATGATTGTAGCGAGAGAAGTAGTAACTGTAATCCGTACGACTGCGCCCAAATTGAAAATTATTTCCTGAAATGACCATTATCCTTTCATCATGTCGGTAGTAGCTTAGTAGTTCCTCGCAAAAGCGGAAAAAAGTTGGATGAGGTAGGCAATCATCTTAAAGAATAATTGCTTCTTCCACCTGCTCAAATATCCATGTAATTCCTGTCGCTGGAGGCTTACCACATCCTAAATTTAAATCAGAATAATCCGTCAACACCTCACAATCCCAATCCACACCCTCGATAACTGCACGGGCGGCCTTACACTTTTCAATATCATCGGCTCTATCTGGACGCGGACCGTCGGCAACCACTAATAACTTAGGTGGTTTCGCCTGACGAATGGCTTCAAACACCCTCGGCGTCGTGTCTGGTCGATTGAAAATCAGGAAGGCCACAGGAGTGGTTAGTTGGAAGTCAGCCATAAACGAGTTTACCGTTAACCTGTGGCATCATAACCCACCCTGCCCAAATTGTCAACTCTAGGCTAGTGGGACTACCAAAATCCACCCAGAGAAATTCAGAGACTTTCGGGATTAATCCCCAATTCCCTGAGTTTAGCCGCCAATCGTTCGGCTTTTTCTTCGGCTTCCTCAGCTTTCTGTTGTGCTTCCTCAGCTTGCTGTTGTGCTGCCTCAGCTTGCTGTTGTGCTGCCTCAGCTTTCTGTTGTGCTTCTTCAGCCAACTCTCGCGGGGTTGGTAACAAGATTCCATCTAAAGTCGCCCAGCGAATCCAGACGGTTGTTACCCCTCTATATTCTCCCTGCCAACGAACTAAAGCTAATCCCAAACGACCACTGATTAGCCATCCTTTCTCGTTGGGTTGCCGTGGTTCATATAGGCCATCAACTAAGACAAATTCGGCAAAATCTTCAGGGTTAAAAGGATCGTAACAGAAATATTCAGGCACTCGTAACTTATCTTGATAAATCTGTTTTTTCTCGTTTTTATCTATTTGGGCGGTGCTTTCCGAGAGGAGTTCAATCACTACATCGGGAGCTTTTCCCTCCTCCCAAGTAACCCAACTTTTTCGCTCTCCTTTTGGTACACCTAAGACGGCAAAAAAATCAGGTCCTTTGAAGTCTTGATTTTTCAGTTGTGCTGTACTGAAATAGACGAACATATTGCCACTGGCATAACCATCTTCTCGTCGGTCTAGCCAAGGGGATATACTGTCTATTAACAGATCCATCTGCCATTTATGCCTTTGAGTTTCCATCGGTACTCCATCATCGCAGGGAAGTTCATCTTGCGTGGGTAATGCAGTTAACTGCATTGGTTGACTAAACGTCAGAGTTTCCATATTTCTGTCCTAGATTTTGGGTTTAGTTATTTAGATTTTCTAGATTTTTTGCCCTCTTTCAGGCAAATACTACTTTAATTGAGTAGCTACAGCAATTCTAAATGATTCGTGAACGGGCAAGGAGCTTAATCCCATTGTTCAGCTGCTTATTGTCAAGGGTTTAGGGGATTACTATCTGTTCTATCACAATTCTAGACTAAGACGCATTGGCCTTTCTAGGTTCTGTGTGAGCATGGTATGATAGTAACACAGAACAGGAGGTGAGTTAGGTGGATAAATTTTGATCAACTCCTCGATTTACCAAATGTAACTGTGGTCAATTATCAAAAAATTGCTCAGACAATTTTCCTAAAGCTCGCTCTTTTAAATGAAACAATTCAATGTCCGAATTGCCATCAAATCTTGGACAGAATTAATCAGGCAGAGTATAATCTAGTCAGAGATTTATCAATATTAGGCAGTCGGGTATATTTATAAGTACCACGCCGTCAGTTTCATTGTCAAAAGTGCCAAAAGTATATGAGCGAAAGACTGAGTTTTATGAGATTAAGACAGCATCATACAATCCGCTATGAATCGATGATTTATGAGAGAGTAAAAAATTGTAGTATCGAATAAATAAGTCGAGAAGAAGGGTTTAGATGGGAAGAAGTTGAGTTAATATTTAATCACTTTGCTAAAGAACTAGAAAAGGAAGAGTGGGAAGCACCAGAACGAATAAGCTTAGATGAATTTATAGCGTTTCCTGTTCGTAAAAGGTACATTATTGATGTTTAAAAGCTTAATTAGCAAAGGTTTAACTGTGCCACACAGGTGTGAGACTTGCTATAGTAACTTAAAAGGACATAAAGATTTCATCACAACGGTCGTAGATTTGAACAATAAAATTTTACTAGATGTGATTCAAGGACATAAGCAAGAAGAATTAATGGAAGCCTTAAAAGCACAGCCAGACGCAGTTCGGGAGAAGATGAAAGAAGTGAGCGTCGATATGTGGTCAGGATTTACAGCAGTGATCAAGGAATTATTTCCTAATGCTAAAATCATCTATGGTCGTTTTCATGTAATGGATATCATTAATGACGAGCTTAATAAATTGAGAAAGTTAATGGGGGTGCATGAAAAAGGATTACCTCATTTATTATGGAAGAATAAAGAGGACTTAAAGGACGAGCAAAAACAACAACTAGAAGTTATCCTGAAAGAACATCTATGCTTGGGAATAGACTAGGAAATGAAAGAAGAAATAAGACAAATTTATCAAGGTTGTAAGACGTTCAGAGGTGCTGAGAGAAAATTGGAAAAATGGATAAGAATAGGCGGGATATTATATCAAAGTAGTGCCAGCATGATCCAGAAGCATTTGCCAGGTATTTTTAATTACTTTGAAAATCAGACAACCGACGGATTAATTGAGGGAATGAATACCAAAATCAAGCTTATTAAAAGAATGAGTTATGGATTTACCAATTTTGAACATCTTCGACTTAAGCTGTTTGCTTGCTTTAATTTATAACAAAAATTAACACACGAAAACCAGAAGAGCCTAATATTGACATTCTCTAATCCCTACTACGAAAACTATTGCCTAAAAAATACGGATGTTTATTGCCAGAGTGATTGCCCTTGGCTATAAATTTACATACTACTACTATGCTACTTAGTGAAGTGCGGAATCTGGGTTTAATAGATGAAGTTTATATATTAGTTCTCACGCCTGTGTGGTACAGCTAAACCTTTGCTGATTAAGCTTTTTAACATCGATAATGCACCTCTTGCGAACAGGAAACGCTATAAATCAAGTGGTTAGTTTGCCACTTGATGTTAGAACATAGACTTGTGAACATTGTCAGACAACTCATGACCGTGACATAAATGCGGCAACAAATATCAAAAATGAAGCCTTACGGATACTTACTTGTACTGAGCAAAGCCGAAGCTTGCCCTGAGCTACGTCGAAGGGTATTGTCGTTAGGAAAAGCGCGATACTGCCCATAGAGGGGATGTAAGACCAAAAGCTGGGCGTAAGTCCGTCTTGAGGCAATCCCCCGTGAAATAGGAAGCTCTCAACGACCTTGAGAGTAGTTCACTTTATCAAAATCTTCCAGAGGGGATATAGTGGAGAGAGAATGATGTATCTTAATATAAGTAAAGTTTCGTAACAATTCTGAAATCCTTTGCTCAACTCTACCCTAGTTCCCAGCAATCCTGATCGCCTGAAACCCCTAGCCCCTAACTGGGAAAAATGTCAATCCGTCTTTTGGACAGCAGCATTTCTGGTATCAGTCCCCGTATTCATACAAGCGCCCCTAGTGCGCTACTATCCCGAAGTTAGCCTAGGTTTAACCTTTTTCTGGGTGGGGTTAGGGGTTTGGCTGCTCAAACAAGCAAAAATCAGTCTTTGGGGGGATTTACTTTTGGGCTTTAGTTGGAGTTGGTTAGCAGGTTCTCTGTACTGGGGTTGGTGGCGTTGGGAACCGTTGATCCATATTCCCATGGAAGCGATCGGGCTGCCCTTTGTTCTCTGGGGATTATGCAAAGGTCGCGGCAAAGTGGGCAATCTTTTCTATCTGGGTTCTTTGTTAGGAACCGCCATCACCGATTTATATTTCTATCTAACGGGACTAATTCCCTACTGGCGACAATTAATGACCGTGGAACTAGACCCCAACCTAGTATCGCCGATATTTCATAACGCCTTAGCCCAAATTGAGACCCCCTGGGGCATCAGTTGGGCGATTGTGCTGCTCAACCTGCTCTTAGCGATCGGTATCTATCCTTTGCAAAAAAGGGTATGTCATTGGTGGGCATTTAGCGGAGCCGTATTGAGTACAATTTTAGTCGATGGTTTATTTTGGATTACCGCTTCTCTGGCTTAATAGAATAAACTATATAATTAGTGCAGTCTATCTATTGCCGCTTATGCACCCGTGGATATACTACCAGGACAAAATCCCTATTTACTACTCCATACCGAGAAGGGCCAGCGTTTTTTCCCTCTCGTGGGGAAATCTTGCTGGACAATCGGACGGGGCAAAGATAACGATATCGTGATTAAGGATCACTGTATCTCTCGCAATCACGCTATTTTACAATCCACGGAAACAGGGGATTTTTATCTGATCGATCTCGGTAGTCTCAATGGAACTTTTGTCAATGGCAGAAGGGTGGCCATTCCAGTGACTATCCATAGCCAAGATCAGATCACCTTTGGCAAAACCGAGGTGCAGTTCTATCGTCCTACTCCCACCAATGTGGGCAAGCAACCGCGCAATTTAGAATGGGATACCCTCACCTCCGCCGTCCATGAACGGCGCTTAACATCGGTGATGGTGGTGGATATGCGGAATTTTACGGCTTTAACGAGGCAATTAGACGAAAAAGTGCTTTCTTCTCTGATTGGCAGTTGGTTTCGCCATGCCGGGGGTATTGTCCGCAGTTCTGGCAGTTGGGTAGATAAATATATTGGTGATGCGATCATGGCCATCTGGTTTCACGGCCAACAGGAAGTCGATCAAGACGATATCTTGCAAATTTTTCAAGCAATTACGCAACTACATAACATGACTCGCGCCTTAAGCGAACAATATCCCTTACCCTTTAAATTACGCATCGGTGCGGGAGTGAACACTGGTTATGCCATGGTCGGCAATACTGGCAGCGGTGAACATCCAGATTATACGGCGATCGGGGATACAGTCAACGCTGCTTTTCGTTTAGAGTCGGCTACCAAAGAAATGGGCAAGGATTTAGCCATCGGAGCTACTACCTACAGTTATCTCATCGGTTTACCCCATCTCCACCAAGTTTTTGCTCAACATACCGTCAGTCTGAAAGGATACCACGATAGCACTATTGCCTACGGAACCACTTTTGATGACTTGGATCGTTTCCTCGATGCCAATATTAGTGAGGAGATGACTGGAATTACAGGATTTATCGGCAGTGTCTGAAGATTGAAATTAAACGGGGAGTTGGGAGACGTTTCAGTGATCAGTGATCAGTAAACAGTAATCAGTGAAAAGACAGTAGGAAACTTCTATTTAATACTGTACACTTAAAACTCAAATCTGATCACTGATAACTGATCACTGATAACTGACTTACTCCTCGGTGGCGGCGAGAACTAAATCTTCCTCCTCCAAGGCGGGGGGGATTTCGATTTCTTCCACTACTTCCGAGACGGTCCGACCTTCCGCTTCCGCTAGACGTTTTTCTCGGTATTTAATCGCCATTTCTTCAGCTTTTTCAAACACTAACGGGCGATTTTTTAGCATATCTCCCGGTTCTGGTTCTAATTGTTTAGTCGAGAGGGAAATGCGACCTCTTTCGGCATCGAGATCGATAATCATCACTTTTAACTCATCATTGACATTGAAAACCGTGTGGGGGGTGTCAATGTGATCGTGAGAGATTTCGGAAATATGCAGTAAACCACTGACTCCACCAATATCGATGAAAGCACCGTAGGGCTTGATTCCGCGCACGGAACCGATTACCACCTGTCCCACGGCTAAACCGTTCATCTTGCGTTCCACTAAAGCGCGACGATGACTTAAAACCAGACGGTTGCGATCTTCATCCACTTCTAAAAACTTTAAGGGCAATTCCTGACCAACTAAATCCTCTTTCGCTTCTCTGGTGCTAATGTGAGAACCGGGGATAAAGCCGCGGAGACCTTCAATTCTGACTAATGCCCCACCACGGTTAGTGGCGAAAACATTCGATCGCACGGTAGCATCTTCTTTTTGCAATTGACGCACCCGTTCCCAAGCGCGCATATATTCGATGCGACGGATCGACAGGGTTAGCTGTCCATCTTCATTCTCGTCGGTAAGAATGAAAAATTCCCGAGTTTCGTTGGGCTGTAAAACCTCTTCGGGATTATCGACGCGGTTGATCGACATCTCCTGCACGGGGATAAAAGCGGCGGTTTTAGCACCGATATCGATGAGCGCTCCCCGGGGTTCCATGCTGAAAACAGTCCCGGCGACAACATCTCCCGGACTGAAATGATAATCGTATTTGTCTAGAAGGGCGGCAAAATCTTCATGGGTAAAGCCTATGTTTTTGTTTGCGGTTTTTTGGGTGGTCATGTACGTTGTTTGGGCCTCGGAATTTCCGTAGGTTTTTCCTCCTATGTGATGTACAGTTTCTAAATACAGGAGATGCCTCCTAATTTAGTTCCTAGGCAGGGCCTAGGGGATGAACTGCCGCATCCGGCTTTCTTGGAGGCAATCCGCCTCAAGAATGACTTTTAAGAATCCAACCAGAGCTTGGGCTTTAAATAGCACAAGGGATCCTAATTATAACTGAATCGGGAACTATTTAAGACGAGGTGATCACGCTGGCTTCTTCCACTGGAGACCAAGAAGGATGAGCGCGTTCGATTTCGGAGGATTGCAGCAGCGCTAAAGCGGCGATAAAGTCTCTAATTCCCTGAAAATTGCTGTAAACCGAAGCAAAGCGAACATAAGCCACTTCCGATTCCTGCCGGAGGTATTCTAGGACTAATTGACCGATCTCCTGACTTGTTACCTCCCGTTTTGAGTCTTGCTGCAGACGGGATTCGATATCATTGACGATCGCCTCTAATCTTGAGGGGGGAATGCCGGTTTTTTCGCAAGCGCGGACGATCCCCCGCAGCAGTTTGCAGCGATCGAAAGATTCCCGTTTACCATCTTTTTTAATCACCGTGATCGGCACGAATTCGATGCGCTCGTAGGTGGTGAAGCGATGTTTACATTGTAAGCATTCACGACGACGACGAATGCTCTGACCGTTTTCGGAGGAACGGGACTCTAAAACGCGACTATCGGTATGCTGACAATTAGGGCATTGCATAGGAGGCGCTCGGTGAGGGGAACCTTTAATTTAAGCCTTTAAATACGAAAACCAGAGCCGCTAACCTGCTTTTGACAAGCGGGCGGCTCAGGGAAGAAAATTATTAACCTAAACGGAGTTAAGAAATTTACTTTTGAATCCGGGGAGGTTCCCGGAAGGCGATGGCGAAGAAAATTACCGACAAAGCCATAGTTAAAACTAAAATGTAAGCGACGCTTTCCATGGTTGGACATCCTACAAGACTGCTATAACAATCCTATAGTATCAGGAAATGAGCTTTTCGGCTTGTCTGGGGATGTAATCTACATCCCCAGAATCAGTGGCAATCTATTTAACGCTAACTTTTGCCCCGGCATCTTCCAGTTTTTTCTTGACGGCGGCGGCATCATCTTTGTTAGTGCCTTCTTTAACCGCTTTGGGAGCGGCTTCTACTAGGTCTTTCGCTTCTTTGAGTCCTAAACCGGTCAATTCGCGCACTACCTTGAGGATAGCAATTTTCTTGTCGGCGGGAACTTCTTCGAGAACGACGTTAAATTCGGTTTGTTCTTCCACAGCTTCAGCCGCAGCCGCAGGAGCAGCCCCGGGGGCAGCCATAATTATGCCACCGGTCGGAGCGGCGGCACTAACTCCAAAGGTTTCTTCGATACCTTTGACTAATTCCGCAGCTTCTAAGAGGGTCAGGGTTTTGAGTTTTTCTAAGATTTCAGCTACAGCAGACATGGGTTAGACTCCTAATTGTTTGTAAGTGATTGATTGGCGCGGTATTAAGCCGCTTCTTTTTCTTCTTGACGGGCTACGGCATCCACGGCACGGGCCAAAGATGCGGGAACTTCGTTGATGCTGCGGGCCAGTTTGGCGGCAATGGCGTTGATTGCTCCGGCTGCCTGAGCGATTAACTGTTCTTTCGACGGTAAATCGGCGATCGCTTTGAGCTGATCTTCCGTCAACAGTTGACCTTTTGTCCCTTCTTTGAGGACACCGCCGCGCAATTCGGTTTTTTTGCTTTCTTTTTTGAACTCTTGATAGGCCTTGAAAGCTCCACCGATATCCTCTTTTACGAGCAGAAAGGCGGATGTTCCCGATAAAAGGCTTTTCATCGGTTCCCAGCCACTATCTTCAGCGATCGCCAAGCCCATCAAAGTATTTTTGGTGACTTTACAAATCGTTCCCGTGGGGCGCAATTTGCGGCGTAGATTGCTGATTTCGGCGACGGTTAAACCTTGATAGTCGATGACCATCGTTAATTGAGCTTCGCTCAGGGAGGTTTTTAATTCTTCTAGAATCACTCCCTTGCTTTCTCTGCTTCTCCCCATCCCTTGTTCACCTCCTGTATGCGGGGGACCGGTTCCACAGGCACAAAAATAACCCCTTGTAGCGCCGGGGTTGAGTGGAGAGAATTCAGTTCAGGCACGACCAAGACAGAAAAAATCTCTCTTTAGTCTTTTTGGCTGCTGTTTTCTCGCTTTGACCTCGGCAGGGTATTTAAGCTGTTTGGCACCTGCTGTCTTTGGCTTAAGCCAGCTTCTTATTGTAGCACTATTGCGGAATTTATGTCAAGCAATGGGAGGGAGCGGGCAGGGGCAAAATCCTGACGAGTAGGACAGGCCTCCTCGTTGAACGCCAAGTCTAAAACCCGATGTCAAGAGTTCCCTCTCTGTTAACCAATGACCGCGAACCGCTTGGAATAATTTTGGCTCTCTTAGGTTTGGTGGGTAAAATGTATTCTAAGATACAGTTCTGCTGGTGAGCGAGTGGAAAGAACCACAAAGACACAAAGGACACAAAAGAACTCTTGCAAATGTTTCAAGGCAGAAAATATTTACATGAAGCTAAAAAATAGTTAAAATAGAAGGGTAGTTTTGAAAAAAATAGGTTCTCCTACATTTTGGGCGAACGAGAAAACGGGGTTTTTTAAAAACCCCGTTTTCTGAGATGAGGACTAAAGTTCAACAACGAACCTAATTAAAGCCAAACCTCAATTGATTCTAGTTATGAATAAATTTCTCAAACTCTTTACCCCCATTTCCCTGATATTAATTACGGTAGGATTTCCGTCGGCGACTTTTAGCAACACTGTTGGAGTTAACACGATTTTTCAGGTAAAAGGGAAAGTTACCGTTAAAAAACCACAATGGAAAAAAACCCTTCCCGCTTCTGTCGGACTTACCCTCAGTTTTGATGATAAGTTAGAAGTAGCAGCCAACGCTTCCGTTAAGGTTTATTGTAGTAATCAACAGACTTGGACGGTTAAACCGGGAAAGTATATTATTTCTAATGGCTGTCCTCGGGGAAATCCTGTGATTTCACTTCCCAATAGTAATAATACAACCCTCCGTCCAACAGGAAATAAAGAGAAAGTTTTAGCAAAATTACCTTATCTAATTACTCCTCGTGAAACGAATATTATTACCAATCGTCCTTCACTGCGGTGGAATGCTGTTCCGGGTGTAACTAATTATACTATCAAAATAGATGGGGTTAATTGGGAAACGCAGACAAATAAAACTGAAATAGTCTATCCCGGTGAACCTCCTCTGGAAGCAGGAAAGCGATATCGAGTAACCATAGAAGCTGATAATGGTGCGTCTTCTAGACGTGATGATGAAAACGTCGGGTTTACAGTATTAGATGAACAGACGAAGAAAACGGTTTTAGATGCTGTTAAAGCTGTTCAACAGCAGCAATTATCCCCGGAGGAAGCAGGGTTAGTTTTAGCGCATCTTTATCGAGGTTATGGGTTGTATGGGGATGCGGTTGAGGTATTAGAAGGATTGGTGAAGCAAAATAGTCAGGTTGCTACCGTTTATCAACTGTTAGGGGATACTTACCTTAAGATGGGTTTACCTCAGTTGGCAAAAAAACCTTATGAAAAAGCGTTAAAACTGGCAACAAATACGCAGAATTTGTCAGTGCAAGCGGAGATACAAGCGGGTTTAGGAATAGCTTATCGTCTCTTGGGGAGTAAGGATGAGGCGATACAGTGGTTAACCAAGGCGAAGGGGACTTATAATCAGTTAGGGGATATTTCGCAGGTTCAGGAATTGGCTAAAACAATTAATGACATTTTAAGGAGGGAGTAAGGATGAAAGTTATAGCACTCCCGTAGGGGCGAAGCATTCGGGCAATAACCTATCGCTGAAACCGTAGATTTCTTATCCGAATGCTTCGCCCCTACAACTTATTTGAAATTACTATAAATTATGGATAATGGCTACTACTTTTGTACGGAGGTAATTACACAATGGATAAAGATAAACTCATAAAATATCGTCAAGCAGTGCAAAATTTGTTAAGTCGCTATGTAGCAGAAGATGTTACCAGTGAAGACGTAGAAGTACAATTAATATTTGATGTGGAACGGGATCATTATCAGTGGATGAATGTAGGATGGGAAGGTTTAAAACGAGTTTACCGCTCGATTGTTCATTTTGATATTCGTGATAATAAGATTTGGCTACAACAAAATTTAACGGAATTGAATCCAGCAGAAGATTTAATTTCAATGGGTGTTAAGAGGGAGGATATTGTTTTAGGACTGCAACCACCTTATAAACGGCCTTATACTAATTATGGTACTTAAAACAAATTCTCCTTGTCCCCTTGTTCCAAGGCAAAGCCTTGGAACACAATATCTAAGGCTCTGCCTTAAAGTAATGCTATAACTGTGGTGAGGTTGTTTTTAGTAGTGAAACGGCAGAAAAAATCAGAATTTTACTACAGCACAAGGCTCAACCCGACAAATCTATTCAAGTTGATGTTTTTGCCTATCAATAAACTCTAGGGATAAAAAACCAATGAAAGTATCAATCAAATCAGGGATAGCGGTTGTCGTCATTACCGGGATGATGGGATTATCGGGAGTCATGTTAAACCCAACGGTGGGACAGGTGATTTCTCAGGTTTCACCGCAAGATAAATTAGCCGAAGCAGAGAGGCTAACTCAGCAAGTTATTCAATTGTATCAGCAGGGGAAATATAACGAGGCGATTCCTCTAGCAGAACAAGCTTTAGCTATCAGGAAACAACAATTAGGAGACAACCATCCCTCTACCGCCACCAGTCTCAACAATTTGGCTGCACTTTACGAGTCTCAAGGAAGATACAGCGAAGCCGAACCCCTCTTAAAACAAGCTTTAGCTATCAAGAAACAACAATTAGGAGACAACCATCCCGATACCGCCATTAGTCTCAACAATTTGG
>NZ_JADBTR010000022.1:0-6877 GCF_020246065.1 Microcystis sp. M144S2 | reverse complement strand
TCCAGATCTCAACAAAATTGAAAAGTTCTGGGCTAGATTGAAAAACTATGTTAGTCAGATTATCAATGATAGTGAAAACCTTGTGGATGCTGTGAGTAAAGCCTTCAGGCATCTGTCCTAACTAACTCGTTCTATGCCATAGAAATAATTGAAGTGTATAAAACTTAAAATCCTAGTCCATCAAACAATCATAAAAATCATAGTTTAGACGTTTTCATCAAGCATTTTTGGGGCTACGGTTCCAAAATTCGGGCTAGTCAAAGACTAAACCCGAACTTGACCGAGTTTTTTAATCCTCTAAACTAATCTTGACCGGATTAACTTTCCAAATCTCTTGACAATATTCCCAGATTGTGCGATCGCTAGAGAATTTAGCCATGCGAACCGAGTTAAGAATCGACATCCGCGTCCACTTGTCCCGATCGCGATAAGCTTCACTTACCTGTTCCTGACAATCAGCGTAGGATTGATAATCAGCTAAAAGCATATACTGGTCATCGTAGAGGAGAGAATCGACGATCGGCCTGAATAATTCCTGGTCACCATGGCTAAAATAACCACTCTTGATTCGATCGATCACTCCCTTCAATTCGCGATTATTTTTGTAATAGCTCATCGGTTCATAACCGTGGGCTTTCTTAGCATAAACTTCTCCTGCTGTCAAGCCAAAAAGGAAGAAATTTTCTGCCCCGGCTTCCTCGCGGATTTCGATATTAGCGCCGTCCAGAGTCCCGATGGTGAGGGAGCCATTCATGGCAAACTTCATGTTACCGGTTCCGGAAGCTTCCTTACCCGCCGTGGAAATCTGTTCGGACAGATCCGCCGCCGGATAGATGCGTTGACCCAAAGAAACGTTAAAGTTAGGCAGGAAAACCAATTTTAAACGACCTCTGACATCAGGATCCTTATTAACAATTTCAGCTACAGCATTAGTTAACTTAATAATTAACTTAGCCATAAAGTAACCGGGGGCTGCCTTACCACCAAAGATAAAAGTGCGCGGCACAATATCGATCTGAGGGTTCTGTTTAATGCGATTATAAAGGGCGATAATGTGCAGAACTGCCAGATGTTGGCGTTTGTATTCGTGAATCCGTTTTACCTGCACATCGAAAATCGAATTAACATCCACCTCGATATTGCGGGTTTTCAGCATATAAGCCGCTAAATCGGCCTTATTCGCCTGTTTAATTTCATACCAACGCTGACGGAATTCAGGATCATCAAGGTATTGTTCCAGTTTTCGCAATTCCTTCAGGTCTTTTAACCAATTATCGCCGATTTTTTCGGTAAATAGTGCCGATAATTGGGGATTGCTCAATAAAATCCACCGGCGCGGGGTGACACCATTGGTTTTATTGTAGAATTTTTCTGGCCAGAGCATGGCAAACTCTTTCAGGGTGTCTTTTTGCAGCAACTCGGTGTGTAAGGCAGCGACTCCGTTAATCGAGTGACTACCCACACAGGCTAAATTAGCCATGCGAATTTGTTTATTACCCCAACCAGCTTCTTCAACTATCGACAATTTGCCCAATAATTCCTCGTTATCGGGAAACCAAGTCCGCACATCCTCAAGGAAAAAGTGATTGATCAGGTAGATAATTTCTAGATGTCGGGGCAGCAGTTTACCAAGTAAATCCGCCGACCAACGTTCCAGGGCTTCCGGCAATAGGGTATGATTGGTATAAGCGAAGGTTTTTTGGGTAATTGCCCAAGCTTTTGACCATTCTAAGCCGTTTTCATCCACTAACAAACGCATTAACTCAGCGATCGCAATGGCAGGGTGAGTGTCGTTCAGTTGAATAGCGGCGGTTTCGTGGAAGTTTTGCAGATTTTTGTGGCTTTTTAGGTGAATGCGAATTAAATCTTGCAGGGAAGCGGCCACAAAAAAGTATTGTTGGGCGAGACGTAATTCGCGACCGGCGGGGGTATTATCGTTGGGATAAAGGACTTTAGAAATGGTTTCCGCGTCCATTTTTTCGGCCACGGATTGATCGTATAACCCGGCGTTAAAAGCCTCAAAATTAAACGATTCACTCGCTTCTGCTTTCCAGAGACGCAAAGCGTTAACCGTGTTGGTTTTGTAACCCGGGACGGGGGTATCGTGGGGAATGGCTAAAACCCGACGTTCCGGCAGCCATTGTACCCGTTCCTGTCCCTTATCATCGTGATAGATTTCCGTCCGGCCACCCAGTTTTACTTCCACACTTTCATCGGGACGGGGTAGTTCCCAAGGATTGCCGAAGCGTAGCCAGTTATCGGGGATTTCCACCTGCCAACCGTCTTGGATCATTTGATGGAAAATGCCAAATTCGTAGCGGATACCGTAACCGATGGCGGGAATTTCTAGGGAAGCGAGGGAATCGAGGAAACAAGCCGCTAAACGCCCTAAACCGCCGTTTCCCAGGCCGGGATCCGGTTCCTGTTCGATAATTTCCTCAAAATCAAGACCTAATTCCTCGATCGTCTCTTTGATTAGGTCATAAATACCCAAATTAGCGAGATTATTACCTAAATACCGCCCCATGAGAAATTCGGCGGAGAAATAGCAGACGAGTTTAACTTTTTCCTGTTTGTAGGTGTCGGTGGATTTCAGAAAACGACGCAGCAGGCGATCGCGAACGGTGTAGGCAAGGGCGACATAGTAATTGTAGGGACTGGCATTAGTGCGGTTAACCCCTTGCAAATAAAACAAATTGTCCAGAAAAGCCCGTTTTAGGGTTTCGGGACTCATGCCCGTGCGATCATCTTCGACTAAAGTGGGGCATTGAAGTGCTTCAGTCCCATCAGCTAGGGTGTAGGTTGTCTCCATCGGTTTTTGTTGTCCATATATTCGGGAGTCGATCGCCGATCAGATTCTGATGACGATATCCTTTATAGTTTACTTGTTACCTTTTGGAGAGACTCAGACATTTAGATTTCTATTGGTTTTGAGGGGAACGGCGATCGCAATTGCCGCCAAAAAAAGGGTGAACCCTGTTCACCCTCCCACAATTATTCACAAAAAAAGCTTAATAGCGTTTTTTTCTGTCACCACCACCACCATTGAAGGGCGCACGCTCTTCACGCTCGCGGGCCTGGTTAACTTTAATTGCTCGTCCCATCCATTCAGCACCATCCAGGGCGGCAATTGCGGCGGCTTCCTGGGCTTTATTTTCCATTTCCACGAAGGCGAAACCGCGTTTGCGGCCTGTCTCACGATCCACGGGAATATGGACTCTTTGAACCTTGCCGTAGTCTGTAAAAACTTCGGTTAGATCATCTTGGGAAATCTCGTAAGAGAGATTACCAACAAAAATAGACATAATACTTGAATCCTCGATCAATACTCAAAACGGTGTGGAGACACAAAATTCAGGGAGAAGCCGAACAATACTAAAGTAAAAGACTTACCGAGTTAATACTGAAAACGAACTTGAACACCAATCTTGACTCTCGCCTCGATCATAACACAGAAAGAGTCGATCGCCGATCAGAATCTGATGACGATATCCTTTATAGTTTACTTGTTACCTTTTAGAGAGACTCAGACATTTAGATTTCTATTGGTTTTGAGCGAAACGGCGATTGTCGACAAAAAAAGGGTGAACCCTGTTCACCCTCCCACAATTATTCACAAAAAAAGCTTAATAGCGTTTTTTTCTGTCACCACCACCACCATTGAAGGGCGTGCGCTCTTCACGCTCGCGGGCTTCGTTAACTTTAATTGCTCGTCCCATCCATTCAGCACCATCCAGTGCCTCAATTGCTTTGGTTTCATCGGCTTTATTTTCCATTTCCACGAAGGCGAAACCGCGTTTGCGGCCTGTCTCTTTGTCAACGGGGACATGAACCCTTTTAACCTCGCCGTAGTCTTTAAAGACCTCGACCAGATTTTCTTGGGAAATCTCGTAAGAGAGATTACCAACAAAAATAGACATAATACTTGAATCCTCGATCAATACTCGAAACGGTGTGGAGACACAAAATTCAGGGAGAAGCCGAACAATACTAAAGTAAAAGACTTACCGGATTAATACTGGAAACGAACTTGAACACTAATCTTGACTCTCGCCCCAATCATAACACGAAAAGACTAGAGTTAATGTTAACTTTTATTCTCCGGGGAAAGAGACTGTTTTGGCTATCGGTGGCTACTCCCTCAACCCTGAGCTTTTTTCTCCCGACGAAATAACCAAATCATCAGGGCCACCACACCGATTTGTAGGGCAAAATTGGGTAAGGCGGTGGCTACGTCCCTTGCTGCCGCTAATTGGGCCAGAAAAACCACCGCACCGATAAAACCAGAAGCACCTAAACCGAGATAGAGAAACTGCCGCAGCCCTCGATAGGGATTGGCCGCTTCCGCTTTCAAGCGGGCGTATTTTTGGGGATCAAGTCGAGGGGATTTGCTCATAAAAAAATTTTTCTAGCTGTGTATCTATTGTCCGTGATATAATCGGAAATTGGCAATGTGCCGATGTAGCTCAGTGGTAGAGTAGTTGATTCGTAATCAATTGGTCGTGGGTTCAAATCCCATCATCGGCTTGGGGTTTTACCTCCCGGAAGTTGACTAAGAAATACTGGTACAGTGGTTAAATGCCTTGATTTTGTTCCGGCTATGCCAAAACCCCCCCTAGGCTAACGCCTTTGCCGGGGATTTGCGGCTCTCTTGGGTTTGGTGGGTAAAATCTATTCTCAGATACATTTCTGCTGGCGAGCGAATGAAACGAACCACAAAGACACAAAGGACACAAAAATTGATCGCTCCTATATAAGTTAAACTTATCACACCAAGGGGAAGAGAGCCGATTTACTTCAATAAGCCATTTTAGCAGCAAACAAGAGGTAAAAGAGTGGCTCTTCTGGTTTCTGTGTGGAAACGAGGTCTATACTGATAGTTTCTTCGACAAAATAGTCCTAAAAGTGTTACCCGATAAGCATTTCACGATTCCATAAGCAAAAATTATCACACAAAGTCGAGAAGAGCCAAAGAGTTAATTGCTCGAACCGATCTCTCCCTATTTCGGGCGAAATCTTTGGGAAAAAATCAGCTAGTTACTAAAGAAAAGGTTGAATAATTTCTGTGATCGCTTGACGTTGGCAATCGTCATATCCCCAGCGCTCTAGAAAGGCTTGATATTCTCCTTGTCCGCTGTTTAAACTGGTGGCTAGTTGTTGTAATTTTTCCTTTAAGGCTGGCGACAATAACTGCTTAATTAGTTGACCAGTTTTTTCTTGGACTTTCTCAGAACCTCGGGCGTTTTCTTCGTCTCCTTGACCACGATGATAGATGACCATTGCCGTGGACATAGCCAGATTTTTAACTAATAATTCATTCACCAATATCGGGGAAGTTTTTAAAGCATTGATTACTTCTAAACTAGGATATTCCGTATAGGATAAATCGCTGGTTAGGTAAGTAACAAAAAATCCTCTAGCTCCATTTTCTGTCGAGATTAGCTCAGTAATTTTTTGAGTGATTGTATTGGCATCTAAAAACTCAATTTGAGTTAGTAAATCTTGAGTTTGTTGGATAGCATTTTCAAAGCTTATACTCATACCCATACCTAGCCTTCTGTGAAGTTTAAGAGAAAAATACTAAGCATCTAAAGCATTTAACCAATTAGTTAAATCCTCCAATGTCGAAAAATCCAATAAAGCTTCCCCCGCTCGTTCCAGATCATCAATATTCAAGGTCATAATCCGACTCTCTAGAGCCACATCAATAGATCCTAACTTACGTTTAATCAGACGAATAATTAGATTTCTTTCTCTTGCTAAACCCTGTTCTAAACCCTGTTCTAAACCCTGTTCTAAACCGCGGCGCATCCAACTGGTGGTAATCTGCATAACTCCCTCCTGTTCGGGTTGAATAAATGTGCTAATCTCCTGTTGAAATTCTATCTCCTCGGACGAGTTGAGATTGAGATAGGTATCGACAAAGCCTGAAATCAATTGCATTCTAGCCGCATCTAATCTTAATGTTACCAATAATCTTAGACATTGTGCCTTAACTTTTGCTCTATCCCGAGGGGCAATTTTCATCTTGGCCATCAAAGCGGCAGCGACGGGATTAGCTTGATTGAGAAAATCGCGCCAATTCAAGCGATTTAACTGGACAACTTGATAGTTAAATTCTAACACTTTCAAGTCGGGAAACGCAATTTTATATTGACGAATTGCTTCTTTTTGCGGACGCTCATAGGAAAATATGACAATCGGATAAACTGGTAAAGCAAATTTTTGATGCAGGCGAGCAAAATAAGTAAACATTCGCCGATTAAATTCTGGTTGAGAGCTAGACTGTGCTTCTAGATGAATTAAGAAAAATGATGATTGTCCTCGAAATTGAACTTGGGCGACTAAATCACTTTCATACTTTTCTCCTTCCGTGACATCGGTAAAGACTTCTTTGTCTAAAAATGTGATCTGATTAGGCTCTAAATAATTAATAACCGCGGGGAAAAACAACTGAATAAATTCAACAAAAAAAGTCGAAATTAATTCCTTAAATAAACGATCATGGTCAATAATATTATTCATACATAAGTAGTTATCCTAATGGTGAGGTAGAAAGTTTTCCTTTTGGGGAGTCGGTCGCCGGCCGTCGATATCAAAATTAGGTTACACTTCATCTTGAGGATAAAGGCGGTCAATTACTCGTTAAGACTACACCAGAACAGGGAGCTGCGGAGAAGAAGTCCGAGCATTTGTACTAAAATATCTAATAGACGGCTAACTGCTATATTTTCTGTTGACATCCTCGCCGCCGTAAACGGACGGTGATTCCCAAACCTCACGATTTAGGCTTCGGCCGTGAGCTCAGCGTTCGACCGAGCTCACGCCGAGGTCCGAACGGTTTCTGCTTCTTTCCCGAAGGATTTTTCGCACCTGC
>NZ_JADBTR010000021.1:0-20427 GCF_020246065.1 Microcystis sp. M144S2 | reverse complement strand
GTAAAGTTCGGGGATTTGTGGGTATCTTCCCAAACTATCTAAACGAATCGCTTCTTCTTTAAATAATTCTGCTGCTTTTTGTAAAGTTCCTGTTCCCTGCGCTGACGGGAAAAATTGTTTAATTACACAATAGGGTTTTGAAGGTTTATCCTCATCTATCGCTTGAAATGTCTTGCCAAAACCCCCTTGACCGATTAATTTTAGCGCTCGATAACGTTCTCTGAGCAGTAATTGAGAACCGCACTTATGACAGAATTTATCCGTGGGGGTGTTTTGGTGCGAACAATCGGGATTGAGACAGAGACTCATAGCCGTTTGACAAGTGTGGGAAGATTAACCCCTATTATAGAAAAAGAAAGCAAGCTAGAGCGACTCTAGTGGGCAAATTTTCTGATAATTCGCTGAAAATAAGGTGACAGGTATGGTCAATTCACAACCCGCTATACTTTGTCCACACCACAATTTAGCCATTTTGTCAAAAAAATTTTGACTTTGCAACAAAACTACACAAAAATTAGATCAACGTTGTTGGGGAAAAAAGGGATAATTGGCGAAAGTGTTTGGTTTTGCTCAAGGGAAAAATCTAGATTTAGTAAGGGTTTTAAGACAACCTAGACCATTAAAACCCTAAAAATTACAATAAGAGCCATCATAGCATAATGGAAAATTGTACCAGAATCGCTGGAAGTATTGCAACCTCGTAAATAAATAAAAATTATTCTCAATAAATTCTTAGGTAAAAATAAATATTACCGATTGTAAATTTAAATATTTTTAAGTATTGAAGGTATTTACATAGAAAATACTTATCATTTTTCCTGATTGCCTCTGACTGGAAAGAGGGTGTAGGGTGTGGGGTGTGGGGTGTAGGGAAGAAAACCTCTTTCATCTGTAGGGGTGAAAATTTTTTCATCAGGACTGACTTGAAAGAGGCGGTCGGCAGGGGGCAGGAGGGAAAAGTACCACTTTGGGGAGTCAGTCGTCGATACCAAACTAGGCTAAACTCTATAGGAGAAACCCGATGACTAACTTGATTATTTCGCAAAAATATGGCTAAAAAGCTCGATTTTGTTATTCCCGCCGTCGGTGGAGTCACAGGAGCCAATTTATCTGCTTGTCTGGGAAATATTGGCTTAGTCGGCGGATTTGGCGGTATAAGCGTCGGTTTAGTGGGAATGACGGGGATTGGCATCCTGACAAGTTCGGCAATTTATGCCAGTCTGCAAGGACTAGAAACAAACGATCACAATGTCGGGTTAGCTTTGGGAATAGGAAGCCTTGGCGGAATCGGTATCTACTCTACCTTTGGGGGTGTGGGAGTCGCGGTTAAAGGTACAGCTTTCGGTGTTGGTGTCGGTTCTATGGCGATCGCTGGTGGCCTAGTCGGGTTAGGAATCTACGGACTGATGAAAATGTTATCTCCCACCTACTCCGACAATAATTTTTATAGCAATCTAGAATTTTTTGATCGCATTACTAGAGAGTACGAAGAAGCTTTATTTTGGCAAGAAGTTACGGGGAAATATGAAAATCTAGAGGCAGAATTACAGCAACTGTTAGAAGAAGTATCTGTTCAGGAAAATCAACAGTTAGATTCTACAGAAATTACTATTCCAGAGCGTTTATCTTGGCAGTGTTTCCAAACTCTTAAAGGTCATCAGGAAAATATTGGGGCGATCGATGTTAGTCCTGATGGTAAAATTATTGCTAGTGCGGGAGAAGATCAAACCATAAAACTTTGGCAGCGAGAAACGGGTAAATTAATTTATTCGTTTGTGGGAGTTAATGAACCGCTCCAAACTCTGGCGATAAGTCCTAACGGTAAATCGATTATTGCTGGTGGATTAGATGGCAGAATTAGTCAGTGGCAATTAGACACTAAGCAGTATAAAAGTAGTTTTTTCGCTCGTGTAAATGCTCCCGATAGCCACGATGGTGTCATTTTACAATTAGCTTTTGCTGCCAATGAAAGATTTATTGTTAGTGCTAGTAATGACAAAACTCTGCGAATCTGGGGTTATCATACAGGAGAATTAAAGCGAACTTTAATCGGTCATGAGGAGGCAGTTAATACCTGTGCTATTAGTCCCGATAGCCAAATTATTGCTAGTGGTAGTGATGATAAAACTATTAAATTATGGCGATTTGATCATAGTTATGCTTATCAAACTTTTATCGGTGACAGGGCAGCCGTTAACAGTTTAGCTTTTAGTAATGATGGTCAATATCTAATTAGTGGCGGTAGTGATAAAACGATTAAAATCTGGGATATAAAGACAGGAGAAATTATTAAAAGTTGGCAGGCACACGAGCAGGCAATTATTAGTATTGCTATTAATCCTCATCGCCATTTAATTGCTAGTGCTTCCCGAACAGAAATTAAAATTTGGCAAGGACAAACAGGAGAATTAATTAAAATTTTACGGGGAAATGCTCCCTTAAAATTTAGTCCTGATGGTCAATTTTTAATTACAGGTAGTTATGGAGGTAAGGTAAAAATATGGTCAGAAATGTTAGGAGAATTAGAAATATTGCCCTCCGATTCCGAGGATTGGTGGGAGGTTTTAGAAATTTCTAAGAATGCCAGTTTTCCAGAGGTTAAACAAAGATATTATCAGCTTGCTCGTCAGTATCACCCCGATCACAATTCTTCCGTCGTGGCGATTAAAATTATGCAAAAAATTAATCGAGCTTACGAGCGGTTTTTATTTTCTATCTCGCAACAGTAAAATTGTCAGCGTAGGTTCAAGTATTTAACTATCTTTCGATTCTCCCTTAATCCCCCCTTAATCCCCCCTTGATAAGGGGGGTGCCGATAGGCGGGGGGATCTCCCTTGATAAGGGGGGTATCTGATAATTTTTAACGCCTACCTACTTATCTCACCCTTAAGATAACTGCTATAATTATTCGATTCAAGAGCCAAAAGTAAAACCAGAAATATAGAGAGCTTACTAACAAGCTCTCTATAAAGTTTAGGTCTTTTACCACTTATCTTCCAGACTAGGATCTGTTAGCAGTATTCAAGCTACCCACTTGAATATTCAGATTAATTTTTTGTCCTTCCCGGCTAATTTCTACGGGTAAATTATCGCCGATTTGAGTATTAGCCACAATTTCCTGAACCGCATCGGGATCGGTGACATTCTTACCACCTACAGACTTTAACACATCACCCGATCGCAATCCCGCTGCTGCGGCGGGAGAATCTCTCATCACCCGCACTAACAAGACACCAGAATCATCGGGGATAGTCCAATTATCAGCCATGGGACTATCGGCTAATTGTTCTTTTACCTCTGGGGTTAACTGTACCATTTGAACACCGAGATAGGGATGTTCCACCTTACCCGTGGCGATTAATTGTTCGGCGATTCTTTGGGCAGTTTTAATCGGAATAGCAAAACCTAAACCCTGGGCATTTTGAATGATAGCGGTGTTAACTCCGATAACTTCTCCCCGAGCATTTAACAAAGGTCCGCCGGAATTTCCGGGGTTAATTGCCGCATCGGTTTGCAGGAAATCCACCCGTTTATCACTAGCACCAATTTGGGAGCCATTGCGTTCCTTGGCACTAATAATCCCCGTGGTGACAGTGTTATCTAATCCCAAAGGATTACCGATAGCGATCGCCCATTCTCCCACCTGTAAACTATCAGAATTACCTAATTTAACCGTGGGTAAATTGCTCGTTTCCACCTGTACCACTGCCACATCAGTTAAAGGATCACTACCTAAAACTTTACCATCGATAGTGCGACCATCTTTGAGGGTGACAGTTACCTTATCTGCTCCCTCGACAACGTGAGCATTGGTGATAATTTTACCGTCATTACTGATAATAAACCCGGAACCTGTACCCCTTTGAACTTGTTTTTCTCCTCGCTCGGGTATTTGGGAACCGAAGAAGCGACGGAAAACAGGATCGTTAGCAAATTCCGAAAAATCACCGCCTCCATTGACTTCCCTAGAAGCATTAATTCTTACCACCGCCGGCCCCACTTCTTGCACCACAGAAGCGACAAAATTGGTGGGAATAACTAGGGTTGAGGGAGCGGCTGCGGCTGGTGTGGTAGGGCGAGGATTATTGGTAGCGGTGGCAATATTTTGGGCTAATTCTAGAGGATTTTGGCTGTAGGCATAGGTGGCACCGATACCTAACCCGGCACCCAAAACCAGTAAGGAGGAATAGGCAAAAAGTTTTTTCATCGCAGAAGATTTGGAGCGTTTGGGATTACCTTCGTTGCTCGGGGAGATATTATCGTTAAAAATATTGTGAGTCATAGTTTTTATTGTTTAACCATTTTGAGAAGGGAATAAAAGTCAGTCCTAATAATCGTGGGTGTGAGAGGAGTGTTTTGGAAAACGGCTTGGGACTGACTATCTCTAATTTAGGTGGGGGATATGAACTTACTGTGACGCAGACATGAACTTTTGATTGCAAGCTCATTGTTTTATAGTTTTTGACAGCTATAAGCATTAATACGCATGGCACAAGTGAGATGCTCCTCAGCAGAATAGACTCACTACTATGGCACAATTTAGTTTTTGGGTTGCATTAATTAACCTAATCTAGGGAAGATAACAATAGAAAAAACGGAATTGTGAGGATATTTTTATGTTTTGTTAGCCTTTGGAATGCAGGAGAAAACGCAATAACCAACCGCTTGCTAAACCACTTAAATTTGTAACCGCAAGAATCAGAAAAATATTGAAAGGGCTAAAGTTT
The DNA here is from genome assembly GCF_020246065.1 of Microcystis sp. M144S2. Lineage (NCBI taxonomy): Bacteria > Bacillati > Cyanobacteriota > Cyanophyceae > Chroococcales > Microcystaceae > Microcystis > Microcystis sp. M144S2. Next base: position 15,700 of record NZ_JADBTR010000021.1, on the reverse strand, counting down.
TTCCTGTCTAACTCTAATGTAGTATGAGACTGAGTAAATACTATTACCATGCTCCCTATTCCAGTTACTACTCCCCCAAGAACATTCCCTGACATAAGACTGAAAGTAATACCACCTATCAATCCAGGAAAAACAAAAAGCAAGAAAGGTGCAAACTGATTTGTACTTTCCCGGTGATAGAACCATAACCCAACCACTGCCGCAACCCAAGCCCCAGCCACAGCCCCAGCCACAGCCGCAACCACACCCATACCCACAGCCACAGCCGCAACCGCAACCACAGCCACAGCCGCAACCCAAGCCATACCCGCAACCACAGCCACAGCCGCAACCCAAGCCATATCCACACCCACAGCCACAGCCGCAACCACAGCCATACCCACACCCACAATCACAAGGTCCCAAGGTGATGAACTCCCACCTAAAGTGTAACCAATTACACCATAAACAAGAAACACACCGATTAACCAACCCCAGGGAAGAGCTTTTAGTTTTTTCTGAAGAGAATTATCAGAAGGGTTTGGGTTAACAGGGGCTTTTTTTTCAGCCTCTTTTGGCTCTTTCCTTGGCTGTGGGGGATTAACTTTTTCTTGACGATATTTTTTTTCTACAGGAGGCGGACGATATTTTTCTTCTACAGGAGGCGGTGGTAATTCCAATTGTTGAAGCCAATCGGACATAGACTGAGGGCGGTTTTCTTTTTCCAAAGCCATCCCCAGAGTAATGGCTTTGTTAAGATGATCACTTAAATTAGGATTAATTTCTTTCGGTAATGTTAAGGGACGATTATCTAAACGGCGTTCCATTGAAGGAGTCGGTTTTTGCCCAGTTACCGCATAATAAAAACTGGCGGCTAGGGCATAAATATCCACACTAGGCTGACGATTGGCTTTGCTACCTTGATAAACTTGTTCATAGGGGGCAAAACTGGGATTTGCGGCATAATCCGTCGAACTACTACCAGCCGGAATAATCTCTTTAGCAATGCCAAAATCAATCAAGATAGCATTCCCATTGGGTTGAATCATAATATTGCCAGGGTGAGCGTCTCGGTGTACGATTCCTGCTTGATGAACTGCCTCTAATGCGCTGCCAATTTGCCGAATATATTTTAAACATTCCGCTTCCGATAATTTTCCTTGAGTTTTCACCCTTTCCATCAAAGTTTGACCCTGAATAAAATCCATCACCAAACAGGGAACTTGACCTTCAGTAAAAAAATCGGAAATACGGACGATATGGGCATGGGGAGTCTGGGAAAATTTGGCTAACTTGCGCCCTTCCGCCTCAAATTGTCTAACATAATCCTCGTATTCCGTATCTCTTTTCTGCAAAATATCAGGAGTTTTGATCACCACTTCCATGGTGAGTTGGCGATGACGTGCTTTATAGGTCAGGCCAAAACCTCCCCGTCCCAAGACCTCAAGGATCTCGTACTTGCCATTGTGGAGGAGTTGTCCCGCTTGCCAAACCATAGAATTTTGCAATAGTTGTTTTTATCATACCAAAAAATCTGCTTTTGTCTCAAAATTGGCTTATGTTTTGGTATTTGAGTTTGTAGGGGCGAAGCATTCGGATAAGAAATTTACGGTTTCAGCGATAGGTTATTGCCCGAATGCTTCGCCCTTACGGGAGTTTGGTGGTGCTTAAGTTTACACCAATGGCACGTCTTGCATCCCATTGTGGTTAGTGAGTTTATCGAACTGCAATCGCCCTTGATCCCCCCTTGATAAGGGGGGTTTGATTCCCCCTTGATCCCCCCTTGATAAGGGGGGTTTGATCCCCCCTTAATCCCCCCTTGATAAGGGGGGTTTGATCCCCCCTTGATCCCCCCTTGATAAGGGGGGTTTGATCCCCCCTTGATCCCCTTGATAAGGGGGGCATTTGATAATTTTTAACGCCTACCTACTTAGGAGAAGATGGGGGAGAACCTGTCGGAGTTGGTTGAGGTGTAAACTTTTGCTTCATCAATTCTGGTACACCTAAAGCCGTTAATAAAGTAGCAATCGCCGCGACACCAGCCCACACTAATGTCCAATTAATAACAATGGGTTGAGATATTTTAAATTGTTCTGGTTTGGGAATAGACAAACCTAAATCCTTAAACCATGCTTGCACTGACTGAGGACGTTTATCTGCGTCTAATTGCAATGCCCAAAGAATGGCTTGATTGATATTAGGGCTGATTTTTGAATTGTAGGTTTTCGGCTCAATTAAAGGCGGATGATCAATTTTTCGAGTCATCGCATCTTTTCGAGTCCTCGCATTCACTGGAATTTTACCCGTTAAAAGCTCGTATAACACGGCTCCTAAACTATAAATGTCGGTAAAAGCTCCGCGTTTAGCATCACGAGAATAACACTCAATAGGCGCAAAACCTGAGGCTAATTCCTGGGTACGAGTTTTGGTTAATTCCTCATCAAAATCTAAGGCTAAACCAAAATCAATTAAGACTGCTTCTGGTTTACCAGTCCGAATCATAATGTTACCCGGTCGAATATCTCGATGCAGAAAACCGCGACTATGTACCACCATTAAAGCCTGTCCAATCTGCTCAATGTAGCGTAAGGCTTCTTTTTCTGGTAAAATTTTTGTTGATCGCCGATCTAAGGTCGTCCCATCGATATATTCCATAACCATGCAGTTAGCTTTACCCTCTGAAAATAACTCTTTAACTCGCACGATATGAGGATGATCACAACCTTTTAATTTACTCGCTTCCTGCCAAAAAAGTTTCTGTAAACGCTCAGACTCCCACAATTTAAAACCCACATCCCTCGGCGTTTTGATCACCACTGAATCACCATTGCGATCGCTGGCTCGATAGGTAATGCCAAATCTTCCTTCACCCAATACTTCCTGAATCCTGTACTGGCCATCTTTAATTTTCTTGCCCAGATCCCAAACCATTAACTCCTAGCTCCTCTGCTCACAAACATTAATTAAACTTATTTTAATAGCGATGTCATTTTCCCAGAAGTATAACCTAATGTGGTGTTAACGACCGGCGACCGGCGACTGGCGACCCAATTAGATAAATTTGACCTAATCTTAGGTTTTATGGCTAGGATTATCTCTTGTCTTTTTTCTCCTCCTGTCTCCTCATCTAAGGGAAGATTTTTGATTTTTACAGGATTTCTATTAATCTTTCAGCAATTCTAAGCGATAACGATACAAAGCCACAGGACGATTCGGCGCTTGGAAATAATCCGGCGATTGGGGAGAAAGATAAATGGCTGTCACCTGATCGCCTAGAATTTTATTAGGAGATAATAACTGATAGGCGGTGGTGGTTTCCACCTCATTAAGATAAGTGTTGGTTTCTCCCCGGAAAATTTGTTGACTGATTTCTGTGGCAATAAATTGATTTCGGCTAGGAGTTTCGCTATTTCTGGCAATTACCGTGGAAATTAGTTGATGAGCGCCGCGTAAAAAGGTAATCTGACGATTGGGATTATTAGGGTCAGTTTTTACCGATAATACCGATTGATTACCTAAATAGGCGCGACTAATTGCTAAACCATTAAAGGATCGATCGGCCACAATTGATGGTTTACTGATAATAGTGGATAAAAAGGCAGCATTTATCGGTCTGGAAATAGCTTTCTCGATGAATCTCACCGGAAACTCGATCGATTTTTCTAGGTAACGACGATTACTTTCAAAACCGGGTGTGATAATCTGGGGAGAAAGAGGAGCGGTTAAATCGATTAGGGTACTGGTGACAGTCCAATTGCCTACCATCCAATCGGGATAAACTAAATCTCCACTGGCAAAACTAACCACTGGTTTAGTCATCCAGCGAGGATAATTAGTTAAGCGATCGCTTAAATTTCCCGCTATAGATAATTCTAAATGGTTACTACAGCCTAGAATCAATACTAACAAGAACAAAATTATCCTTTGCATGGGTAAAAATATTTTTTAAGTAATATTCTTTAATTATGAACGATTTTATCAACTCCCAAGCCTTTAATCTCGATTCGGCAGTAATTCCCATCGCACCCACTGGTTTTAAATCTGGTTTTATTGGCATTATTGGTCGTCCTAATGTGGGCAAATCTACCCTGATGAATCAATTAGTGGGACAAAAAATCGCCATTACTTCCCCCATCGCTCAAACTACCCGCAACCGTTTACGCGGCATTGTCACCGACGAGCGCTCCCAGATGATTTTTGTCGATACCCCCGGCATTCACAAACCCCATCACGAATTAGGCAAAGTTTTAGTTAAAAATGCCGAAAACGCCATAAATTCTGTAGATTTAGTTTTATTTGTTGTCGATAGTAGTAATTTTTTGGGCAATGGCGATCGCTATATTGCCGATTTACTGACTAAAAACCAAACTCCCACGATTTTAGGGCTAAATAAAGCCGATCAGCAACCGGAAGACCCGGAGCCTATCGACGATAGTTATCGCACCTTAGCGGCGGAAAATAACTGGCCTCTGCTCAAATTTTCGGCACTGGAGGGGACAGGAATCGTAGAACTGCAAAATCTGTTAATTGATTCCCTCGAAGTCGGTCCCTATTACTATCCCCCCGATTTAGTCACCGATCAACCGGAAAGGTTTATTATGGGCGAATTAATCCGCGAACAGATTTTACTGCAAACCCGTCAGGAAATTCCCCATTCTGTGGCGGTGGTGATTGAACGCGTCGAGGAAACTCCCGCTTTAACCAAGGTTTTTGCCGCCATTAACGTGGAACGAGCTTCCCAAAAAGGGATCGTCATCGGTCAAAATGGCAGTATGTTAAAAGCGATCGGCTCTTCCGCTCGATCGGCTATTCAAAAGTTAATCGCCGGGGAGGTATATTTAAAATTATTTGTGAAGGTAGAACCGAAATGGCGACAATCTCGCTCACTTTTAGCAGAATTTGGATATCGCACCGAGGAGTGAAGGGAGCGGGGAATTATGAATTATGAATTATCAATTATGAATTGGTGAGCGGGAAGAGGGAATTATGAATTATGAAGTGGGGAGAAAAAATAAAAATAATCTCCTGACTTCTGAAGACCGACTTCTGAAGACCGATTTCTGAAGACCGACTTCTGAAGACTGACGGCTGATAATTTTCACTTTTGTAGTAGAATGGAGAACCACTAATAACTGATTTCTGGAATAATGGCCGATATTACAAACCTAATTAAACAGGTACACCAAGAGGCAAAAAAAGAGGATTTTCCCATCGATACCCTAATTTACCAAGAGGCAAAAAAAGACCCCCTTGAACCAGTTTTGTATGCTGGTAATCTTGCTAGTCAGTTGTGCTTTTTTGGCCGGGATTTAGGACGAGATGAAGTGTATGCAGGACAACCTTTGATCGGGGCTGCCGGTAGAATGGTAAGAGAGGGATTTTTTCAAGCTTGGCAGGGGAGAAAATCCCATGATCGTCAAGAGCTATTATCGGTGTGCGATCGAATTTTCTTGACTAATACAGTTCCCTACAAACCTCCTGGTAATAAAGCTTATTCTGGGGAAGTGAAAGATCGTTTCCGTCCATTTATAGAAAAACTGCTAGTTTTTTATTGGCAAGGTGATCATATCATTCCCCTTGGTACGGAAGCTTTTAAATGGTTTGAACCCTACGGTAAACCCAAAGAAGTAGATAAATTCTATCTTGATAAAGAACGCTTTACCAAAAAACTCCTAGTTACCCTTACCGCTACTGATGAAGATGGATTAAAACAGCAAAAGGAAGTGACTTTATTGCCTCTCCCCCATCCCTCTCCTCTCAATCAAAGATACTATGCCCTTTTTCCTGATTTATTACAAAAAAGATTAACTGAATTTGCCTTTTAACTAATGAGAATTTACGGCAATCGTCCCATAAAAACCCTAGCAGGACAATTAACCCGTCCGACGACAGCAAGGGTGCGAGAAGCTTTATTTAATATCTGGCAACAGAAATTATCCGGCTGTCGTTGGTTGGATCTTTGTGCGGGTAATGGTTCCATGGGTGCGGAAGCTTTATGTCGAGGTGCGAGTCTAGTAATCGGAATTGAACAATCAGGACGCGCTGGCGAAATTATCAAGGAAAATTGGCGCAATTTAGCAACTTCTCCCCAGCAATTCCAAGTAATTCGGGGGGATGTGCTGACAAAGTTAGCCACTTTAGCGGGGAAAAGTTTTGATTTAATTTATTTTGATCCTCCCTACGAAAGCGGGTTATATTTACCGGTACTAACTGCCATCTCTCAATATAATTTATTAGATTCTCTGGGGGAAATTGCCGTGGAACATAATCCCAAATCTTGGCAAGCAATTAATCTAGAAGGTTTAACCATTTGTCGTCAAAAACGCTACGGCAATACTACCTTAACTTTTTATCAAAAAGCAGATGTCTCCTGACCACTGACTTGAAAGAGGGTGTAGGGTGTGGGCTTCGGCCGTGAGCTCAGCCGAACGGGTGTGGGGTGTGGGGTGTGGGGGGAGAATAAATAAAAGCAATCTCCTGACTCCTGCTGAAAATAGTCAATTTTATTGGGCAGCCTAGAAAAATTATTATTTCTCAACAAAATCACATAATTTGTCACTTTTCTTGACAATCATCCTGAGTAAAGCGAGAAACTTTCTGACAACCGCAGTTAATCGCCCCCTGTTTAAGCTATTTAAACAAAAATTAGAGCTTATTTCGATAAAATTAGCAGTAAATAGGCTGTAACCTCTCAAAAAACTTAAATCCCTTTTCCTAGTTCTTTTTTTGACCTAAAACTACCCTGAAGTTTCCTGACACGGCAGCCGAACTCTCTCCCCTTAACCCTTGCTGCTCCCCAGAATATCACCTATTTTTGGTATAAATTTATACCCGACAAAAATAGTCGGGTATATTTGACACCAAGATTTTGCGGGTGATAGGATGCTTGTAGATTCAGTTGACGGCAAGACAGGAAAATCATGACCCTAGCGACAAACATCAAAACCTCAAAATTCATCCCCACCTTTACCCGCTTGGTTTCTAAGGAAGGAGGGACCTCCTACCCCCTGAAAGCGCTGAATATCTGCGAAGAAACCTTTGCCCCCCTGGAAGTGGACTACGATTACGACCTCATCCGTCGCACCGTTACCAGAGAAAGCATTCAAGCAGGTCCCAATTCCATCTGGCGCTATCGTTCCTTTTTGCCGGTGGAAAGTGAAAATCCCATCGATGTGGGTACGGGTATGACTCCCCTAGTTAAATCCCACCGTTTAGCTCGGCGCTTGGGTCTAAAAAATCTCTACATTAAAAATGATGCCGTCAATATGCCCACTCTCAGCTTCAAAGATAGAGTGGTATCCGTCGCCCTTACCCGGGCCAAAGAATTAGGTTTTACTACCGTTTCCTGTGCTAGTACGGGAAATCTGGCCAATTCCACCGCCGCTATTGCCGCTCACGCCGGTTTAGACTGTTGTGTTTTCATTCCCTCCGACTTAGAAGCGGGTAAAATTCTCGGCACCCTAATCTATAATCCCACGGTAATGGCAGTTAAAGGCAATTACGATCAAGTTAACCGTCTCTGTTCAGAAGTGGGCAATACCTACGGTTGGGGTTTTGTCAACATCAATCTGCGTCCCTACTATTCCGAAGGTTCCAAAACTTTAGGCTTTGAAGTGGCTGAACAATTAGGCTGGAAACTCCCCGATCATATTGTCGCACCTTTAGCCAGTGGTTCCCTCTTTACCAAGATTTATAAAGGCTTCCAAGAATTCGTCAAAGTCGGTTTGGTGGCAGATAAAGCAGTGCGTTTTAGTGGCGCTCAAGCGGAGGGTTGTTCCCCCATTGCCCAAGCTTTCAAGGAAGGACGGGATTTTGTCGCCCCAGTTAAACCCAATACTATCGCCAAATCGATCGCTATTGGTAATCCCGCCGATGGTGTTTATGCCCTTGATATTGCGCGTAAAACTGGCGGTAATATTGAATCCGTCACCGATGCCGAAATTATCGAAGGTATTAAACTTTTGGCAGAAACGGAAGGCATTTTCACGGAAACCGCAGGCGGTACGACTATCGCTGTCTTGAAAAAATTAGTAGAAGCGGGTAAAATCGACCCCGAAGAAACCACGGTCGTTTATATCACCGGTAATGGTCTAAAAACCCAAGAAGCGGTACAGGGTTATATCGGTGAACCCCTGTTAATCGAACCGAAATTAGAAAGCTTTGAACGGGCCCTGGAACGTTCCCGCACCCTCGAACGCCTCGAATGGCAACAGGTTCTCGTCTAGAATTGATGTTCAGGGATGATGGGGCAATTATCCTCTTGCCTCATCTCCACAAGCAATTTAAATTCGCGTGCAGCTTACTGTCCTTTCCACTTTTTCCTTGATATCTATGGCTGTAAAAGTTCTCATTCCCACTCCCCTGCAAAAATTTACAGAAAATAAGGCTACCATCGAGTGTAGTGCTAGTAGTGTCGGTGATTTAATCGAATCCTTAGAAGCAAGTTTCCCCGGTATTAAGGCCCGCTTATGCGATGAAGAGGGCGCACCCCGGCGCTTTTTAAATTTCTACGTCAACAGTGAAGATATTCGCTTCCTCGATGGGACAAAAACCCCCTTAAAAGATGGCGATGAAGTCAGTATCGTTCCTGCGGTGGCTGGAGGTTAACCCCCCTATAAGTTTGTTTTCCGTCAATTGTAATTAAACCCCTAGAAAGTGATGTTTTCTGGGGGCTTTTCTTCAGGTAAGTTTTAGTTAGGGTTTGCTGAATAAATTTGAAATGTAGGCAAAGTAAAGGTTTTGGGGCTTTTCTCGCTCCCACAGGTGCAAGATTTTGAGAGAATCGTCGTTCAAAACCTTGCGTCTTCATCGGTCCGCGTCCTGTAGGGGCGAAGCATTCGGACAATAACCTATCGGTGAAAAGGTAGATTTTCTATCCGAATGCTTCGCCCCTACTTATTCAGCAAACCCTAGTTAGGGTTGCCAGAAAAACCTAATCTTTGTGTCCTTTGTGCCTTTGTGGTTGTTCATATTATTATAAGCTGAGACACATTTGGTCAATTGCCATAGAAGTTCTCATCTAAGATTTGCTCTGGCAAGAAAGGACAAATTTGAGGATAATCATTTTCTGGGGGAATCCGAACACCAAATTGAGCAAGTTTCCCTTCCTTAATTGCCACTTGACGAGCATCTGGATAAGCTTCCTCAATGGCAGTTTCTAGATAGGATTTCAGGGAAGGCGTATTGCGTAAGTTTTTCTCAATTCGCTGGCGATGCTCAATAATAGAACAATACCAGCTATCCTTCATTGATGGCGGTGCGTCCTGCTGTACTTTTAATTTGAGCAAATGAGCTAAAAGAATCATCAAATTACTTTCTAAAGTTCTTTTTTCCGATTTTCCCAACTCGGTTAACTCCTCAATTAAGTTATCAGTATCCAGCGCAGCAAATTCCCGCTTCTGTAGGTGGCTAATTGTTGTTGCGAGCCATACTTGAAAATCTTGTTCGTAGAGAGTTTTCGACATAGCGATAAGTTGTTCCTTCGAGTCAATAACTGCACTGATAACTAAGCGGCTACAATTCTCAAGGCGTTACTAATTTCTAGTTTCCCTTGTAGTTTACCAAAAAATCACCTAAAATGGAAACTATCTGTATCCCTTGCTGACTGCATCTGGCTCCCTACACCATTTTCTAGTATCGTTGAGCAAACCGGCGAAAGATAAGGAGTTAAAACTATGCCTTTAAGTTGGAATGAAATAAAAAATCGCGCCATCGCTTTTCAAAAAGAGTGGGAAGGAGAGACTTCAGAAAAAGCAGAATCTCAGTCTTTTTGGAATGATTTTTTTAATGTCTTTGGCATTTCACGGCGTAGGGTAGCTAGTTTTGAGCAACCGATAAAAAAAGCCGATAATAAACAGGGTTTTATTGATTTACTCTGGAAAGGAACGATTTTAGTTGAGCATAAATCGAAGGGTAAAGATTTAGAAAAAGCCACACAACAGGCTAAGGATTATTTTCCCAATTTAAAGGAACATGAGTTACCGCGTTATATTTTAGTCTCGGATTTTCAACGGTTTAAATTATATGATTTAGATTCGGGCAATCAATGGGAATTTGAATTAAGTAATTTTGTTGATAACGTTCATTTATTTGATTTTATTGCTGGTTACGAAAAGCGAGTTTATAAAGACGAAGATCCCGTCAATATTCAAGCAGCCGAGTTAATGGGAAAACTTCATGATTGCCTGAAAGAAATTGGTTATATGGGGCATAATTTAGAAGTTTATCTAGTGCGTTTATTATTTTGTTTATTTGCCGATGATACGGGTATTTTTAATAAGGGTATTTTCTGGGAATATATCGATTTACATACCAAAGAAGATGGCAGTGATTTGGCGATGCACATTGATGCTATTTTTCAGGTTTTGAATACACCAGAAGACAAAAGATTAAAAAATCTCGATGAGAATTTAACTCAATTTCCCTACATAAATGGCAAGTTATTCGAGGAGTCGTTACCTTTAGCGGCTTTTGATAGCAAGATGCGAGTCATGTTATTAGAAGCTTGTGCTTTTGATTGGGGAAAAATTTCCCCTGCTATTTTTGGCTCTATGTTTCAAGCGGTAATGAATCCAAAAGAGCGACGCAATTTAGGGGCGCATTATACCTCAGAGAAGAACATTCAAAAGGTGATTAAACCATTATTTTTAGATGATTTACACAGGGAATTTGAGAAGATTAAAGGCAATCGCAATAAATTACTAGAATTTCAGAAAAAGATTGCTAATTTATATTTTCTTGATCCTGCCTGTGGTTGCGGCAATTTTTTAATTATTACCTATCGGGAGTTACGAGATTTAGAGATTTTGGTATTACAGGAGTTAGATAAATTAGATAAAACGGGGCAGTTAGTAACAGATATTAGTACCATTATTCAGGTAGATGTCAATCAGTTTGCTGGTATTGAATACGATGAGTTTGCGGTGAGGGTGGCAGAGGTGGCAATGTGGTTAATTGATCATCAGATGAATATTAAAGTTAGTAATACTTTTGGTCAATATTTTGTGCGTTTACCATTAAAGAAAGCGGCAAAGATTGTTAATGGAAATGCCTTGCGGATTGATTGGGAAGAACTTATATCAAAAGAGAAGCTCAATTTTATTTTAGGTAATCCTCCTTTTGTGGGGAAACAGTTACAAAATGCCGACCAAAAGGCTGACATGAATCATGTTTTAGGGGACATTAAAGGAGCAGGTGTTTTAGATTATGTGACCGCATGGTATATTAAAGCGGCTGAATTTATTCAAAATAGTTTAATTCGTTGCGCTTTAGTTAGCACAAATTCTATTTCTCAGGGTGAACAAGTTGGTGTTCTTTGGCAAGAGCTTTATCAAAAATATAAAATAAAAATTCATTTTGCCCATCGAACTTTTAGCTGGAGTAATGAAGCAAAAGGAAACGCCGCAGTTCATTGTGTTATTATTGGTTTTGGGCTAGAAGATATTGACAATAAACGTATTTTTGATTATGCTGATATTAAAGGTGAACCAACAGAAAGAAAAGTTAAAAATATTAATCCTTACCTAGTTGAGGGTAGTGACTTGGTAATTTTAAGTAGAAGAAAAACCATTTCATCTGTTCCAGAAATAAACTTTGGAAGTATGCCAAACGATGGTGGTCATCTTATTCTTTCACAATCTGAAAAAGAAGAATTAGTTAAGAATGAACCTGATTCTGATAAATGGATAAGACGCTATACAGGGGCGCAAGAATTTATTAATGGTTATTCTCGTTATTGTCTTTGGCTTGTTAACATTCAACCTCAAGAATTAAAGAAGTCAAAAGAAATTTATAGAAGAGTTGAAGAAGTTAGAAAAGTGCGAAGTGAAAGCAATCGAAAAACCACTCAAGAATTATCTAAATTTCCAACTCTTTTTGGAGAAAATAGACAACCTGATACTAATTATTTACTTATTCCGGGTGTTTCATCAGAGAATAGAAAATATATTCCAACTGGATTTTTATCTCCTGATATAATTACAAGTAATTCATGTTTAATTATTCCTTATGCAACTCTTTATCATTTTGGTATCTTAACTTCAGAAATGCACATGGCATGGGTTAAATATGTTTGCGGAAGATTAAAAAGCGATTATCGTTATTCAAACACCATCGTTTATAATAATTTTCCCTTTCCAGAAAATATCACCGACAAACAAAAACAAACCGTTGAAACTTGCGCTCAAGCTGTGCTGGATACTAGGGTAAAATATCCCGATAGTAGCCTTGCGGATTTATACGATCCTTTAACCATGCCTCCCGACTTGCTCAAAGCTCACCAAAAACTTGACAAAGCTGTTGATTTGTGTTATCGTCCCCAACCCTTTACCAGTGAATTAAACCGTATTGAATACCTCTTTGAACTCTACGAAAAATTAACCGCTCCCCTACTCCCTACCAGCAAACAAAAACCCCCGAAAAGAAAAAATCCTCAATAACGAAGGCAATAGGCAAAAGGCAAAAGGCAAAAGGCAAAAGGAGATTATTTTTATTTATTCTCCCCACACCCCACTTCCCCGCTCCCCACTTCATAATTCATAATTCCCACACCCCACGCCCCACTTCCCCATCACCCCATCACCCCACACCCCATCACCCCATCACCCCACACCCATCCCTAAGCGCCGCAATTCCGGAGATTATATAAAAAAACACCCAGAACAATCGAGGTGATGGACAATACTAAAGGTTGTGTAGGTCATCAGAAAAGCCCTGTCAGGGTAAAATACTATGAAACTAGCGTCACGAGTCAATCAAGTCACCCCCTCCCTTACCCTAGCTATCGACTCTCTGGCCAAGGAAATGAAGAAAAACGGCGAAGATGTCTGTAGTTTTAGCGCCGGGGAGCCAGATTTCGACACACCCACTCACATCAGAGCTGCCGCGAAAAAGGCCCTCGATGAGGGAAAAACTCGCTATGGACCGGCTGCCGGAGAACCGGGGTTAAGAAAAGCCATCGCTGAGAAATTGCTGCGGGATAATCAACTGGCATACAATGCCGATAATGTCATCGTTACCAATGGCGGTAAACAGTCTCTCTATAATCTAATCATGGCGTTAATTGAAGCGGGGGACGAAGTAATTATTCCCGCACCCTACTGGTTGAGTTATCCTGAAATGGTGACGTTAGCGGGAGGAACATCGGTTATAGTCAACACTAGCCTAGAGAATCACTATAAAATCACCCCCGAACAGCTAGAAGCGGCAATTACACCGAAAACTAAATTATTTGTTCTCAATTCCCCCTCTAATCCCACCGGTATTGTCTATACTCCCGAAGAAATCGCAGCTTTAGCAAAAATTGTGGTTGAAAAGGATATTTTAGTGGTTTCTGACGAAATCTACGAGAAAATCCTCTACGATGGCGCAATTCACCGCAGTATCGCTTCTTTTGGTCCGGAAATCTTTCAGCGCAGTATTATTAGTAATGGTTTTGCTAAAGCTTTCTCGATGACGGGGTGGCGCGTCGGTTACATAGCAGGACCGGTGGAAATTGTCAAGGCTATGACTAAGATCCAAGGTCATAGTACCTCTAATGTCTGCACTTTTGCCCAGTACGGTGCGATCGCTGCTTTAGAGAGTCCCCAAGATTGCATCGAGGAAATGGTCAAAGCTTTTAGCGAGCGCCGACAGTATATTTTAGAACGAGTGCGAGCAATCCCCGGACTCAATTGTCCTACTCCCAACGGTGCTTTTTATGTGTTTATCGATATTAGTCAAACTGGTTTAAAATCACGGGATTTTTGTCAGAAACTCCTAGAAACCCAAAAAGTAGCCGCTATCCCCGGTATTGCTTTCGGTGCTGATGATTGTATTCGTCTTTCCTATGCTACAGACCTAAAGACGATTGAAAAAGGATTCGATCGCATTGATCAGTTTATCGGCACTTTGTAGGATGATTACTGCGTCTGTTAGGGTGAATTTTGTTCGCCCTTTTTTTTCGGGTTTTAACGAACTTGAACTATAAAACAGGGAATGTACTTCCTAAAGGCCCTTCTGGGGACTTTCCCTAGGGGCTTTTGTTAAGTTACATTAAGCCCTAGAATAAAATCCTAGGGAGTTAGGCGAAATTCGCTCGATCGCTCGGTCTTATCCGCTTCTTAGCTGAGATAGACAAAAGATAGCGCATCGAGAAACAGAAAACTTGAGCTACTCAAGCCTTCGTCAATACTGCCCTTGTCATCTATCTTGAGTTATAACCTAGTGTCCCAAACCCTACCTAAACCTGCCCTAAAAAGAGAATTTTTGCCATTTACCCTACAGGATATCCGTCTAGCTATCCCGGCCCGTTGCTTCCAATCAAGCGTTTTTCGCTCTTTAGCTTACTTTTTTTTTGATATTGGCATTATTACCCTACTTTACTGGATAACTTACCAGATTAATCAAGCATGGTTCTTCCCCCTTTTTTGGTTTATGCAGGGAACCATGTTTTGGGCCTTATTTGTCGTCGGTCACGATTGCGGTCACGGTTCCTTTTCCCGTTATCGTTGGTTAAATAACTTAATCGGTCATCTCAGTCATACTCCCATTCTCGTACCTTTCCACGGTTGGCGCATCAGTCATCGCACCCATCACGCTAATACCGGTAATATCGACACCGATGAAAGTTGGTATCCCGTCACGGAAACCCAGTATAACAATATGGCCTGGTACGAAAAATTAGCTCGTTTTCAGCTAATTTTATTTGTTTATCCCCTTTATCTTTTCCGTCGTTCCCCTAATAAACAGGGGTCCCATTTTATGCCCGAAAGCCCCCTCTTTCGCCCCTCGGAACGGTGGCAGGTACTGACTAGCACCGTTTGCTGTACCTTTATGTTAGGTCTATTAATCGGGGTTGGTGTTAGCCAAGGCTTTTGGTTTCTGTTTAACTACTACATCATGCCCTATATCGTCTTTGTGGTTTGGTTAGACCTGGTGACATTCCTACACCACACCGAAGATGATATTCCCTGGTATCGCGGTCAAGACTGGTACTTTCTCAAAGGGGCGCTTTCTACCATCGATCGCGATTATGGCATCTTTAATCCCATCCATCACCAAATTGGTACTCACGTCGCCCATCATATTTTTATCACTATTCCCCACTATCATCTCCAAGAAGCAACCGAGGCTATCCGTCCCGTCTTAGGAGACTATTATCGCGTCTCGAAAGAACCGATTTTCAAATCTCTCTGGCGGTCCTACCGCAATTGTCATTTTGTCAGCGACCAAGGCAGCAAGGTTTTTTACCGCAAAAACTGATCCTATCTTAGCTATGAGGAGAAAACGGCAGAAAAATCTGCCTCCTCCTCATGTGTCAAAATGTTAGAAAATTCCCTACCGCTTCTAATTCATTACCTTAAGTTTAAGGATGTTCCAGTTCCCTACACTTTTGCTTGATTCATCTTTACATCTGACAACGCCCAATTATTTGTAGGATGGGTTAGCGGTAGCGTAACATGAGCGGGCGTTGGGTTTCATGCTTCAACCCAACCTTATGCAATGGTTCGCCAAAATCAGCCTTGGCAGCTTCCTGACAATTTATAGCCTCTCTGTTCCTAGAGATTCACTCCTTCCTAGTTTTGACTCTCCCCCGCTACACCGCGCGGTGTAGCGGGGGATTCTCGGTTCTTAGGCTCTTGACTAGATCAAACAGGTTTAACCGGTCGATCCCCGTCAAATCGCTTCCGCAAGCGTTTTCTAACACGGTCAGTCCGACAGCGTTTTTTCCTCGGTTCTCGAT
>NZ_JADBTR010000020.1:0-17000 GCF_020246065.1 Microcystis sp. M144S2 | reverse complement strand
TTATTCTCCTGTTTTTTACCTTCTGCCTTGAAAGGGGGTATGGGGTGTGGGGTGTGGGGTGTGGGGCGTGGGGTGTGGGGTGTGGGGTGTGGGGTGTGGGGTGTAGGTAAGGAAACCTCTTTCATCTGTGGGGGTGAAAATTTTTTCATCGGGACTGTCTCCTGTTTTTTAACCACAGAATCCTGTTTCTTCCCTGCTGTCTCCTGTCTCCTGTCCCCCGACTTGCCGGTGCGAATTTTTGTCCGTCTGCTATCGGCGAATTTTTTCTTTAAAGAGCGCAATTCTTTTTTCAGAGACTTGAGAAACTCCTGACGGTTATGGAGGAGGGTTTCTAACTGTTGAATTTTTGTTTGTAATTCCGTCGCTTCCGTCTCTAACTTTTGTCTTTCCAAACCGGTTAGACGACGTAGGGGCATAGCCAAGATAGAATCAGCTTGAGCGTCACTAATGCCCAATTCTGCCTGAAAACGATACTTAGCCGTCGTCCCATCGGGAGCATTTTTGAGAATATCCACCACTCGATCGATATTCTGCAAAGCTAATAATAAACCCTCCACTAGGTGTAAGCGATCGCTGGCCTGTTGCAACTCATCGCCATACTGACGGGTGAGAGTTGTTTCTCGAAAGCGCAAGAATTCCTGTAAAACTTGTTTTAACGATAACTGCCGGGGTTGATTATCGACCAAAGCGAGGATAATCGCCCCGAAATTAGTCTGTAGGGCCGTTTGTTGGTATAAGGCGGCCAAAACCTGCTGCGGTTGACTTTCCCGCTTTAATTCAATCACCACCCGAATGCCTTCGCGATTGCTTTCATCGCGGATATCGGCAATTCCCTCCAATTTCCCTAAATTAACTAATTCGGCGATTTTTTCAATCCATGCCGCCTTATTCACCTGAAAAGGCAACTCAGTAACCACAATTGCCGTCCTTTCCCTTCGGCGCTTGCCCTCAATGATAATTGTTTCAGTTTTCGCCACTCCGCGCACGGGAATAATCCCCCTACCGGTGCGATAAGCCTCGCGAATGCCGGTATCATCTAAAATCTCGCCTCCCGTGGGAAAATCGGGCCCGGGGATAATTTCTACTAACTTTTCCTCGCTTAAATCGGGATTATCAATCAAAGCGATTAAACCTTCCACCACTTCCCCCAAATTATGGGGAGGAATATTAGTCGCCATCCCCACCGCAATACCTGAACAACCATTAAGAATCAGTATCGGTAACTGAGCGGGTAAAACAACGGGTTCCTGTTGAGAATTATCAAAATTACTGCTAAAATTAACGATAGCATCGCTAATTCCCCCTAAAACCGCCTGATCACCGATGCCGGCCAAACGGGTTTCTGTATAACGCATGGCCGCCGGGGGGTCGTTATCGATCGAACCAAAGTTACCATGGCCCGATAAAAGTGGGTAACGACTGGAAAAATCCTGTACCATACGAACCAGTGCCTCGTACACTGACTGATCACCGTGGGGATGATATTTACCCAAGACATCCCCCACCACCCGCGCACATTTGCGAAAGGGGCGATCGGGAGTTAAACCCAGTTCGTGCATAGCGTATAATATGCGACGATGGACTGGTTTTAGTCCATCCCGTACATCCGGCAAGGCTCGCCCCACGATCACACTCATGGCATATTCTAGATAGGAGCGTTCCATCTCTTGGTGTAAGGCCGTGGGTATAATTTGACCACTAGCTAAGAAATCCAGTTGTTTGGCCATGAGTCTCTCGTTTTCAATCTGTCTAGCTGTGAATCATAAGGCATTTTGCCCGTTTTAACCTTGTTTATCCCTGAGCATCCCTATGACGACTGTTTTGATTGTAGAAGACGACCCGATTAATTTTCGCGTTTTTGCCAAAATTTTGACCAAACGAGGTGGTCTAGAGGTTAAAGGGACCGAAGATGTGGAAGAAGTGCTTCGTATTGCTCGGGATAAGGAAGCGGACGTGATCTTAATGGATGTCTCCCTCTCCCATAGTGTCTATGAAGGGAAAGCGGTAGATGGCATTAAAATCAGCCAAATTCTCAAAGCTAACCCCGAAACCGCCGATTTACCTGTTATTCTCGTCACCGCTCACGCTATGGAAGGCGATCGAGAGAATTTTCTCAAGCAGAGTCGGGCCGATGGTTATATTTCTAAACCGGTGGTTGATCACCAAGCTTTTGTTGATCAAATTTTGGCGATCATCGATCGGGATTCGGTCTAAGCTTTGAGTCTTCTTTTGTTAGTATATCAGTATTTATCTAGACCAGCTGCTTTCAGTTTACCCCTAACAGCTATCTCCCTAATCCTCCACTCTGCCATAGATGGCGTAGGCTCGATCGAGCGACCAGGCCCACATCTGATCCCCTAGGGAAAAATGCCACCATTCCCCCTTATGTCGGCTAAATCCCGCCTCCTCCATCACTTTAGCCAATAAAACTCGTTTTTGATGATAGCTCTGTTCTCGTGGGCTTTTTGCGGCGATATAATAATCGGGATGCGATCGCTCTCCGATCTCATCGATTTCTCCCCCCATGTCGATGGCTTGTCCCTTCTCGTCCACCAGGGTAATATCGATCGCCGCTCCGGTACTATGGGGAGGCGGGGTGGCGGCATTATCGCTGGGAACCGCCCAAATAGTGTAAACTTCTGTTAAAATCGCTTGACTTTCTGCCTCTGATAGTTTCTCTTTGGCTAATCCTCTTGTGTCTAGGAGAGTCTGAAAAGTATAATCGACCATAAATTGTTGCACTTCCACCGGTCGATAGGCATCAAAAATCAAAATTTGCCAACCGGGTTGATAGACTTGCAGACGGTTTTGAGCATCAATCAGGGGATTTAACACCCCTTGTCGCAAAAAATAGGGAGATTTACCCCGATAATTAGCTCCTAATTTCTCGTAAGCATGGGGAGAAGGGATAACAAACTTATCTGCGGGTATAGGTACTAGGGGTTCCCCACATTCACGAATAGGAATTTTTTGGTAGGGTTTCATCGCATCGTCGGGAAATGGTAATTTTATTGATGGTCAACTCGATCGCCAGTTTACGGGTAAAATAAACCCGTTATTCCTCCTCCTCATCGGTTGTAGGGAATTTCATACTGGCCCAAGTTAACTGTTTTTGCGGGTCTTTTTCCGGTTCACTAAAACTCTCCTTGAGTTGTTCTTTCACCTGAGCAATATTGCCACTTTGAGCGGCATTCTTTAGATCATAGACATAACGAGCATTTTCGATCGCTTCCTCTTTACTACGAGAACTAGACTCAAAGCATTTTTCTAGGTCTTTGTAAATACCCTTGCGAGAGATTTTTAGAAAATATTGACGTTCTGTATCGATAAGTTTAGCCAATAATTCTAGGTGCATGGAATCCTCGGCACAGATATCCGCGAGGATATCCCATTCTTCACTCCCCAAAAGATTATTATCCGCTCCCGGTCGCGGGTCTTGAAAAGTTTCTCCAGTCACTTGTTTATAAATCTTCGGTAATTGGTCATCAAATTCGTGCTTTTCTTCCCTCCAAATCCGGCGAATTTCGCTGAGTTCCTCCGTGGTAATTAGGGTAATATCTTTCATATCCTCTGGCGCATTAGTACGCACGCTCTCCTGGGCTTCTAATACCCTTCTCAGCCAATATTCCCGCCATTTTTTAGTATAGGGTCCCGGTATGGGTTCGATCGATATTTCTCCATTTAAGTTCCTTTCAAATAATTGTACTTTCCCAACAAGACGACGGAAATCACGTCTCTCTCTATCATCCAAAAGGTCTAATTCATTTCTAAGTTCTACGAGTGGTTGTAACCATTCCTTTTCTTGGTCATTCTGAACCATCATACTCAGAGATGTATCTTTATCTACCAAAGTACAAACCCAACAACCAAAACGGGAACTTCCACAGCTAGGAGTGGAGGTATCTACCACTAGGGGACATTCATTATCCGCAGTCGCTCCTCGATACATTGCTAATAATTCTTTGTTGTCTCCTCCCCAGGGATTTTCCCACTGCATTAAGTACATCCATACTTCATCAGTACGCCAATCTTCGATCGGACTATAAACGAGAGAATTCGGCATATTTGCATTAGGACTCAAACGCTCACGAAGTCTTTTAGCTTCTAATTTTTCCATCACCTTAGCACGACGAGAGCTTTCTGTTTTGCGGATTCCCAAAACTAATATTGTTTCCCCACAATTTCTGATGACTTCACGAATAAAGTTATTAGAAGCGTTAATTTTCAGTCTTCCAGTACACCAACGAAATTTCAACCGGGGAGCAGGATAACCTTTACCTATTAATCCACTCCAAAAGCGATCTTCTACAGCAGGATAGAGTAAATGTGATTTAAATGGCATTCTATGAGCTTCTGAAGCTTTTTCCAGCTTTTCCATCGACTTTCTAACCCATGCGGAGACAATGGGATTTTCAACCATTGTGTCGGTGGTGATCACATGAATAGTTTTTTGTCGCTTCTCTAATGGTAAATCAGCGATCGCATTCCAGATTAACTGTAAAACTGCTGAACTATCTTTTCCCCAAGAAACACCAATAATCCAAGGAATCTCATCTAAACAGTAGAGCTTTTGTACTTCTTGAGTCAGTAGTTTAATATCTTCTACGAACTCATCAATAGTACGATTCGGTAGTAGAGAGGTTTGGATTGCGGTCATTACATATATACTTTTAAAGTTCTCCTCTCTATACTGTATGTCTATTAGTAAAACCTATCAATATCAATAGGCACAGCAAAAGAGAGATAAAGCAAAACTGCTCGATCTCTGTTTGTGATTTCAAAAGGTATATAAGACTGAATTGCTCTAAATCTACTCGAAACTAGATTAAAACTATCCCAGTTTTCTCTTGTACAGCATCTCTGGCGATTTTAAACGCTTTATCGACTGCTGTTGTCTGTGTAACTATCTTTTTAGCACCAGCATCATCAATCACGATACTATTTAGCCATAAAGCTGAGTCACGGGTATAATCCAAACCCGCAAGTGCTTTAATCAGAGCATCTCGCTGTAAATCAGTGAATTCTGGGCCAAAAAAGATGAAATGTCCAATTCGACTAAGTACCTGAAACCCAACAGTATTAAAATCCACACGCTGTTGTCTGAGATCGTACAAGTTGAGATTGACCGTTTGAGATGCAGGTTGTAGCAAAAGTCGCCAAGTATCATTGTTTTTGGCGAATTCTGTGTAAAAAATCTTCAGTCTCTCTAACATTAGCAAAAATTCACTCTTACTTTGACGAGAATGAGATTCTATAACTGGTTTTCGAGATGAACCAAAAAGAAATTCAGCGACACCGATTCTTAACTGACTCATAGTAAACATATATTTGGTGTCTTTTCCGACAGTACGAGAGATTTTATCAATCCGTCCATTGAAAATGACTAAATCTTTAGTAATTGTCCGAGTTAACTTAGCAAGAGGATCGGTAACGTCGAAAGCAGCCAATAAAGCAGGAGGGATGGGTTTATTTTTGGCACAATCGGCAAAATCTTGATGAATTTGATCCATATCTGCTTCTTGAACTACCAGCACAGTTACGCTGTCGTTACGCAAGTCAGGTTTTTCAGGTAAAACTTTTTCGATCGCTTTTAACCGATGTTGACCATCAGTAACATAAAGTTCTACATCTATTGGCATAACAGCATAACCGAATTTGACTGGACCTGCACCATAGGTAAAAACTTTGATCGGTGTATTCGAGTTAAAGATGAATGGGGGCAAAATATACTGATCTGTCTCTAGCAAATACTTTGCAATCTCGTTAACGTGCTGGGGAATAAGTGGTCTGTTCATGACCTCATCCGCATTAGACTTATTCTTTTTAGCTTCAGCACTCTGTAATTTTGCCAATTCAATCAGCAGACTACAAGGTAGAGAAAAAACTAGATGAGTTCTTCCCCCCTGTTCGTAAACATGACAAATAAAAACTCTCGCTCCCGATGTGGCCGAATCAGCGAAAGCTAAAGTCTGCGCTTCATCTTGTCTTTGACAGTGTACGAGGTCAGCACTGGAACGGTAGCCATCGTCATTGACAGCCGATGTGATCTGAGTCATAATTAACCTTGAAAAAATGTCCAAAAACAATTAAGTAAATACAAACGTCCGAGAAGTCCTACTGCAATAGGTACTTATCGGAATTTTTGTTTATGTACTGAATCTAGTTTAAAGAAAGCTTTTAGGCTTGTCAATGGCCCATATAAAGTTAAAATACCGTTTTTGCAGTCAAGATATGGACTGATTTTGGTTTTTGCAGTCGAAAAGTAGATTGATAGGTAAAATTCAGTAGGGTATAGGTAAGATACTCAAAATAGCAATCACAAAAAGGTAGAATATATGTACTTAAAAGCGGGCTTGTGGGGGAGTAGTTAACCTAAATTAGGGCTGGCTGAATATCAGTGAAAGCCTTACCAGAAAAGGGTCTTGTTACTTTTTCAGCCAGAAAAGTGCCAGAAACAAACGTTGAGAAATCGATCGGAGGGACTCAAAACCCTGGCACTTTTATGAGCGAACGCCAGATAAAATTGAGAAACTAAGGGACGAAACTACCATTTTGCCAACTGTGTGGCTCCTAGATTCCCTCTGGGGAACTATACAGCAAACCCTAATTAAGTTTTCTTGATCGAGAAGAATATCACGATACTGGCCGGCAAGTTCTACATTGCCTGAGCGTAATGGATGCACCAAAACTTCCGTCAGCGTCAACGTAGAGGTAACAGCTAACTCTTTTGATAAGCGAAGTTGCTCGTCTGGGGTGAGATTCTCAACTTGCCAGCGAACATCTTGATAGGTAGTCATGCTCTTTACTCCCTGTTTCTTCCATTAATCATGTCATATTGCCCACAGATCACGGCTCCAAAAAGTAAGGTAAAATACCTCCATATTTGTCTATATCCGATCGCACTCCCATCCGTCGCTGTGCCTAGAGGTTTTTAAGTAGGTAGGCGTTAAAAGTTGTCAGACACCCCCCTTATCAAGGGGGGCAGGGGGGATCCCCCCGCCTATCGGCACCCCCCTTATCAAGGGGGGCAGAGGGGATCGAACCTAAAATACATTTCTAATTTAATTATAACCAGCTACTTAGCTTATAATCATTGACTTGAATCAATGACCATGGTGTGTTCCCCCAAATCGATCGCAGCAGCGGTAGGACTTACATTAGGGAACGAATCTTACTAAATCGGCGATCATACTATTCCCAAGTTAGAGTTATGCCTTCTAGGTTACATACTCTCTGGATAGTTTCCAGTTTACTCTCAGTCAATTTCCCAAATAGGTGAACTCTCATTTTATGCTTGGGATAATACTGTCCATAACTCTTGATTTGCCCGATCGCTGATTTCCAGCCTTTTGTATTTTTAACTTCAATTATTTCCGTATTAGTTAAGACATCTATTCTACCTACCTTATCAATGTAAACCTCGGTTTTTCCTCCTAATTCCCCAGCCAGTTTGTCCCGATACCAAGCCTCTGTCCCCTTTACAGGAGCATTTATCTCAGGCTCAATAACTATGCCATTAAGCTGATTAATAAAGTCCCGAATTGCTCCTCTTACTAATTTTTGAGCAGCATTAGGGGACTGTCTTTTCCGTTTAGCCATTACTTACTCAGTGAATAATTTAGAGATACCATACCCAGCCAAACCAATTACTGCTCCTACTGCCGCTACGGGAGCCATCGTCACTGCAACTGCCGTCCCCCCTACTGCTAATCCCATACCTCCAACCAATGCTGATATACCGGCTCCAGCACCCGCACCAATTGCCGCTGCTCCAATTGCCGTTGCGTCTTGTTCTTCTATTGCTTTTTTGGTTCCGTAAACTGCCGTGCCGACCACTGCTCCTGCTGCTGCTACTGGAGCCATACCGACTCCTAGAGCAGTTCCTCCCACAGCCAGTCCCATACCGCCAACTACTGCCGATGCACTAGCTCCAATCGCTGTACCCACTCCCACTGAAATCATTGCCTCTTGAACTTCTTCTGGCTTATTTTTGTCCGTCATTATTTTTTGCCTCATTAGCTTTGGGTAATTATGAAACTCTAGCATAAGACAGACAAGCCGTGAACCACAACAAGCCAGGCGTTAAGGCGCATAAGTGCCAGTCGGGTGCATACAGTTATTAGCTGGCTTCTGGTATTGCCAGCCACTGATTGTCTGAGATTTGCAAGTTTTTGAAACAACAGCGAAACGCTTTGCCTATCGGGCTGCAGGCATACACTCCGATTTGGCAATCGTCGGCTATCTTGTGTAAGTGTGTGATCCGCATTTGCAGCCAAGCCTGCCCATCATAAGAATTCTCTAGCAGAAAATCGCTCCCCCGTTTACTGATGCGATACCACATTTCGCGGTATCGTGAAGAAATGTCTTGCGTTGCCCAATCAGAATATCCCAAATTGGTCACCACAGAACCAAGCCGACTAGCTTGTTCGCTTTCATATTCCGTGGAAACTTTTATCCAATTCTGACTGTCAATCCGCACCATTAGGCCACATTGATCATATTTTTCCCGAGGCTGAAATTCTACTTGGGTCATTAGGGAAAAATCGCCAACTTGTCGCATCAATAAGCAATGCCCATCGTCTCTTTGAAAACCATAGTGCGTGTTTTGCCAAAAATCAGTTTTTTCATCTGTAGAAATTTCCAAGCCATTACCCAAACGATAATGCGTCGGCTCGTTGAGCCAGTAAAAATCATCTGACAATGCTGGCTGTAAAAAATTTTCACTAAGTCGCATAATATCGCTCCTAATCAGATACATCGTGATATTACGAAGCCAGCTAACCATTAATTATACAGAAACTTTCCGAATAACCAGAGTAAGGATATGGGGAAACTTTCGACATATCACCCCGTTTTGTGGATTACTGACAATCAGCTGAGATACAAAGAACTTTTCAGCGACCATATCACTAATTCTTCAATCTGACTGCACTTCGTAACAAAAATTTACAATTATTCGACGGCACTCGCACTCCCGTCCGTCGCTGTGCCTAGACGTTTTTAGTTTATTATCATTTGCTTAAATCAATGTTTAAGGAACACACCCTACCAGATCTGCACTGAGTTCCGTTGTTGCCTTGTTAGGATTAGGAGGATTAGGGTTAGTCTCTAGCCTGACCAAGCGAAAATAGAAATAGTAGGGTGAGCATTGCCCACCTTACCGCTTTTTCGGTCATAATAAATCCGAATTAGGGCGAACTGTAGTAGAATAGAAATCGAACCTCTTAAGCAGGGTTTATAAGGATGTCCA
Source organism: Microcystis sp. M144S2 (assembly GCF_020246065.1). Taxonomy (NCBI): domain Bacteria; kingdom Bacillati; phylum Cyanobacteriota; class Cyanophyceae; order Chroococcales; family Microcystaceae; genus Microcystis; species Microcystis sp. M144S2. The sequence continues at coordinate 7,750 of NZ_JADBTR010000020.1, read as the reverse complement.
GACGAGACGATCTACATTTATCATTACGTCATACTTTAGAAAAAGAGGGTTGGAAAATCACTGATGATCCTTTAATTCTAACCTTAGAAAAAACCTTGCTTAAAGCTGATTTAGGAGCAGAAAAGTTTTTTGCTGCGGAAAAAGAAGAACGTAAAATTGCCGTAGAAATCAAAGACTTTGATACGCCTTCAGTTATCAGTGAATTAGAAAAAACAATAGGACAACTTCAATTATACCAATGGGCTTTAGATTCACAAGAACCTGAAAGAAAACTTTTTTTGGGCATTAGTCAAGCAGTTTATTTAAAACACTTCAAAAAAGCTATTTTCCAACTGGTTATTAAACGTAACAGAATCAATTTAATTATTTATAATCCTCAAAAGGAGATAATTTGCGAATGGATAACACAGTAAATTATGCCGATATTCTGACTCAAGTTATCAGAAAAGAGTCGGCGATGCAACCTCGATTACAAACCCTTAAAATTACCCCAGTTTGTGATCCAGAATCAGGCAACTTTTTAATAATTATGACTGGTTGGGAAAAAGAAGCATGGATTAATACAATTTTATTTCACGCTCGTTTATTGAAAAATAAAATTGTCATTGAAGATGATAATCTTGAAGAAGGATTAACAACCACTTTAATTCAAGCTGGGATTCCCCCAGAAGATATTATTACTGGACTTTCCCTAGAGTAAGGCAGGCATTACCCACCTTAGCGATATCGCAATGAATGTTAGGAAAAATTATCTAAATGCTTCAATTCTATCTAAATAGACATTAACTAATTTATGTTCAATAACCAAAGCTTCAACTTCTGGCCAAATACGAGCTAAAAACTGATGAAATTCTCGTTTTCGTATATTGCCAAAACGGAGATGTACTACTTTAGGTGCAAAAAAAATTAAGCATTAGTCTATCAGAAAAGTCTGCATCTTTCGTAACAATAACCAGTTTTTTATCCTTTGCATATTGCCAAATTTCCGTATCCCTTGGACTTCTCCCTAAAAATGATCGGTAAAGATGGAGTGAAGAGGATTTTAGCTGGTAAATTTTCATCAAAGAAAAAACCATTCATGCAATTTTTCTGACTTCATAGTGATTCGCCATCAATCTTGCTGCAAATTGCATACAGGCATAAATATCTTCTCGATTCAGAGAAGGATATTCTTCAATTACTTCTTCAATAGAATCCCCTGATCCTAAAAATTCCATAACTGTTTGCACCGGAATTCGGGTTCCAGCTATAACAGGTCTTCCATTACAAATATCTGGATGGATATGGATACGACTTTCCATTAAGGTTTTGTTACCTCTTTGATGACCTTAAGTAAACTTATTATACCCTTTCATGGTAATAGGTGAGGATGTTGGGGTTCCTGAAAATCGATCGCTGCAGCGGTAGGACTCGCATTAGGGAACGCACCCTACCATATCTGCACTTCGTAACAAAAATTTACAACCCCATCATAAGCGATCGCACTCTCGTCCGTCGCTGTGCCTAGACGTTTTTAGATTATTATCATTTGCTTAAATCAATGTTTAAGGAACACACCCTACCAGATTGGCGTACTGTTACAGAGCATCCAAAACCAAAACTTTTAAATCTGGGACAGCAGCTAAACGGGCATCATTGGTCAAGAAAAACATAGCACCTTCTCCCATAGCAGTGGCGATCTGGATTGCGTCTGGAGTTCGCAAGTTTTGTCTTGCTCTTAACTGGGCGGCAACTTCGGCAATCTCAACAGAAATAGGTACAGTAATTAAGTTTTCTTGATCAAGAAGAATATCACGATACTGGCAGGCAAGTTCTACATTACCTGAGCGTAATGGATGCACCAAAACTTCCGTCAGCGTCAACGTAGAGGTAACAACTTGAAACTCGCCTCGACTTAGCGCCCCAAAAAAGGCACGCACAAGCCCTAAATATGCCTGATTTTGCTCGATCAGGTAAATGAGTGGCGCGGTATCCAACCCCACAACTTGACCTTGCAGTTGCATCAGCCATTCCATGAGGCACGTTCCTGATTAACGTACTCTTGAGCATCAAGTCCATTCCAGATTTCTTTTCCTAGTCCTTCTAGTTCCATAATGCTATGCTTGGGCTTAACAAGCATAGGGCGACGTACCATTACAGCTAACTCTTTTAACAAGCGAAGTTGCTCGTCTGGGGTGAGATTCTCAACTTGCCGGCGAACATCTTGATAGGTAGTCATGCTCTTTACTCCCTGTTTCTTCTATTAATCATGTCATATTGCCCACAGATCACGGCTCCAAAAAGTAAGGTAAAATGCCCCCATATTTGTCTATATCCGATCGCACTCCCGTCCGTCCCTGTGCCTAGACGTTTTTAGCTTATTATCATTTGCTTGAATCAATGACTATGGTGCGTTCCCCAAAATCGATCGCTGCAGCGGTAGGACTCGCATTAAGGAACGCACTTTACCATATCTACCATAGCGGCGATCGCTGGTAGTTATAGCCAAGGAAACCTCCAAGAAAAATATGCAATCAGCACCCAAATGACTACAAAAAGAATTGAAATAAACTGAGGAAACCAAAGTGCTCTCAAATGAATAGGGTCATCTTTAGGAGCATTTGAACGCCATCGAGGAATAAGAACAGGGTCTAATTTTGAATTCTTACTAACTAATTCTAAACGTAATTTCCCCCACATATCAATAGTTTTTGTAGCACCCTGAATCATAAAATAAGACAAAAAAGATACAATAATTGCTAGGATCGGTAGCAAAAGATTAGAAAACCAGTTTGGTCCTTTGCTATTGCTGTAAGTAATAGCATATACAGTAAGTAAAAAAGATTGGCAAGTAATATACCAAGTTACACGACCCATTAATAAGCTATGTTCATGTTGAATTTCACTACGAAAATATTGAAACAATTCCCATGTTTTATTGGCGGATTCAGAGGTTTCTTTTAGGTACTCCAAACCTTCTCTGATATTTAACTCTTGAGAAGTAACTTCTGACTTGAATAATTTCCGAAAGTTTTTTAGTATTTTTATTAGCAATTTCATGAAATCACCCTTTGGTTAATTTTACTCTGGAGACTATATAAGTCTATGAACTCCGATTTTTGAGCGTAAAGATGGCAAGCTAACTATTAACTATAAAGAAAATTTGCCAACAACAATCCTTAGAGTAAGAATATATGGAAACTTTCGGCATATCACCCCATTTTGTAGATTCCTGACAATCAGCCGAGATACAAAGAACTTTTCAGCGACCATAGCACAAATTATAATTCTTGAGGTAACTGAGCAGACTAACTAAAAGTTGCCATGGCGGAGCAAATTCTTTCTCTACTCCTGTACTTAATTGTCATTTTAACGGCTTTTTGGTTTATTAGCCCCCAAAAAAAGCCCCGTAGTCATCCCGCCTATCATCTTGCTTGTTTACTAGAAGATGCTCCTGAAAGCTCTTTAAAGGGTCAATTTTATCCCCTGGCTACTCCCTTGGCTACCCCGATCGCCTGTACTGTTCCCCAGGTGTGGCGCAGTGTATATAGGCAGTCTCTGGCAAAACCGGATGTTAACTATTGGCAATGGCGCGGTATGCCCGAAAATGAGCAGTTTTGTCGGGAATTACGGGAATTATTGCGGTTAAATCCGGCTAGAGGTTACGCTAAGGAAATTCTCGAAAGTCTCGCCTTGGCTCAAGATCCTTTTTATCATCTTTACTGGGATCTAAAAGCGATCGCTAATAGTAACTCTAACACTATTGGCACTAATAAACTAGCTGAGGGCAGATTTGCCCAGCGAGATTTGCGAACTCATCAGCAGATGCGGGGGGATTTTCGTCAATGGCATTTACAAGCTTGTGAACAGTTGGGAAAAGAGCGGGTTAAAGCGGTTTATCGGGTGTGTTATGGGTCAGATTGGTCATTAATCGCCCAAATTCTCTATCCTTCGCCCCGTTCCTTGGCCGTGATGATTATAGAGTCGGCTAATCCCGTTTGGTGGCGAGTTTTGGGGATTACTCCTTTTAGCACCACTAACCGGATTGAGAATAATTATAAAACTCTCTTGTGTTATTGGCATCCCGATCGCAATTCCCATCCCAATGCGACAGAAATCACTGCCCATCTTAATCGCGCCTACGATTGTTATCAAAGTTTTCAGGAGATGAGCAGTCAAGATAATGCACCTTTGTGGACGAAAATCCGTCGCTGGATTCCTTAGACTTGACTCTAGTTTTTCCCTTGACTTTTTCCTTAACAAAAGAATGTTAGTCTAGGAACAATTTATGACCACGCTTGCACTCTCAGGGTAATGAATCTAGTGCTTTTAAACAATCGCTACCAAATTGTTAGCACCCTTGCTAGGGGGGGATTTGGGGAAACTTATATCGCTATCGATACGAATATGCCTTCTCAACGGCGCTGTGTGATTAAAAAATTGCAGCCGGCTATTCAAAGTGAGGAGATGCCAGAATGGTTAAAAGAACGTTTTCAGAAAGAAGCAAGCGTTTTAGAGGAATTGGGAGAGCAAAATCGCCAAATACCCCGTTTATACGGTTATTTTGCCCAAGATAATCATTTCTATCTGGTGCAGGAATGGATTGAAGGGGAGACACTAACCCAAAAACAGCAACGACAGGGAAATTTATCTTCCTCAGCAGTGCGGACGATTTTAGAGAATTTACTGCCTGTTATTGATTTTATTCACAGTCGCCGCATTATTCACCGGGATGTGAAACCCGATAATATTATCTTAAGAAATAGTGATAATTTGCCCATTTTGATCGATTTTGGGGTAATGAAAGAAGCAGTGGCCACCTTACTCGATCCTACGGGAAAAAGTGCCTATTCGATCGCCCTTGGCACCCCCGGTTATATGGCTTCGGAACAGGCTGCCGGGAGACCGGTCTTTTCTAGTGACCTTTATAGCTTAGGCTTAACGGCGATTTTTTTATTAACGGGAAAAACGCCGCAATATCTAGAAACTGACTCGCGCACGGGGGAAATTCTCTGGCGACAGGAGGCAGAAAATGTTAATCCTAATTTAGCTATGGTAATCGATCGAGCGATCCGTTTTCATCCCCGGGATCGGTTTGCTACTGCTAGGGAAATGTTAGCAGCTTTGGCAGAAATATCCCCCGATTTGTCCACCCAACCAACTATCGCGGTTTCTCCCCATAGTCCCCGATTAAAGTCCTCTACACCCCAAAAACCAACCGTCTCCCCCACTGTGGTTATTCAACCCAATTCCGGGAAAAAAAAGAATCCTTGGCTGTGGATTTTGCTGATTTTTGCGGTGACAATTGGGGCTTTTGCCCTAGGATATCGGGGATTTATGGCTCTTTTACCCAAAAATGAGGAAATTAAACCATCACCAACCCCCGAACCTTCTCCTAGTCCTGAAATCATTCCTCCTCCCTCCCAAGATTTTCCCCCTATCCGACGACCTTCTCGTCAACGGACTCCCATTTATTCCCCGACTCCTACTCCATCCCCGACTCCTACCCCAGAGGTGATTCCTAGTCCAGAAGTGACTCCAGAATTAACTCCTAGTCCCACCCCAGAAGAAGTAATTCCTATTCCTGTTCCCCTTCCTGAAACAGATCCGAGTCCTCAAGTTTCTCCCCTTCCTTCCCCTTCCCCTTCCCCTTCCCCTGTTCCAGAGGTGATTAATCCCCCGGTTAATGAGGATAAAATTGAACCGATTGCTCCTCCGGTTTTATCACCTTCTCCTCCTGAAGAAAATAGTAATTAATAGACTGCTTGCAGAAGTCTGGCAAGGGGAAGATGATAATTTTTTCTTAAACCCTTGCCCTTTCCCCTACAATAGAAGATAGCTACTGTTTAGGCTTAATTCTTCTGATTCTATCTGCTCTGCCAGTTGACGCAGTAGATCAAAAATGCTAGTTAAGGTTTCCTCTGGTAATTTAGCCATATTCAATTATTTCTATCATCTGGTTGGTGCGAGGTAATCCTGTTTAATTTAGTTTGCGATCGAGTTGAAGCGCAGTCAAGGGAGAAGGCAAAGGCGAACACGACATACCGCGCCACAATCCCTCTTGTGTTTTATGATGGTTAATGAAAGGCAGAAAAACAATAAGGAAGTAGGGGCAGTAGCATGAACGACCAAAGTGCTGTAGATGTTGAGCGATTCCTAGAGTATTTAGAAACCTCTGAGACTGCTGATGACGTGCCTCCTGAAGAAATTGAGGCGGCAGAGAAAGCCTATCAGGAATATTTAGAAGGGCGCGATCCTGGCAAATCTAAAGCAGAGTTGAAGGCTGAGTTAGGATGTGGCACTACATCATCTTAAAACCAGCCGAGCGTTACCTAAGACGGTTACAGCCCCGCAGCCAAGAGCGCATCTTAAATGAACTGGATAAATTGCTGGCGAGTCCTACTCAGACAGATTTCAAGAAACTCAAAGGGCGAGAGAGTTATCGCCTGCGGGTGGGTAATTATCGGGTATTAATGCAGGTCAATCGAGAAGAACGTCTTTTCATTGTCACTGAGATCGGTCCTCGTGGTGATATTTATAAATAATACCGAATCCGACATACCACACCAAAATCCCTCACGGAAAAGGATAGTTCGCCTGAGAAGCAGTAAAACAGGGGAAAACACCTGAGAATCCTTGCTCTGTGAATCGCTAAGCTAGGGAGAAGAATGTAAAGATTTATTAAATTGTAGCTTTTGAGACAGTTGTTTTTTGGGGATGTGTATCCTTCTGTTGTCTGCCTTTGACGTTGGGTGGGGGTGTTGTTTGACCTAGCTGCGAGGTTAGCGATCGCCTCACATTTTGGGAAATTTACCAAATTCTTTGAACGGGGTAACGGTCAAATATTTCATCAATGCTCAGAATAGGCATAATTTCGGTTATTGATTGGGATATTAAAAGTCGATTAAAGGGGTCTTTATGATAGTGGATAAGGGTTGCTAGTGTCCAGATATGAGCCAGATCAATAGAAAGTATTTCTAGATTATTAATGGTTATTTGATTTTTAATTAATTCCTGTAAAGATGGGTTAAGTTGTAATTTTCCCAGTTGCAGTTTTATTTGCATTTCCCAGACACTAGCAACGCTTAAAAACAAGCGATTATTTCGATCAAATAACAAATCTTGCCCGGTTAGTGATAGTTTTTCTGAGTTAATTGACCACCAAATAAAGCTATGGGTATCTAATAAAAGTTGCATGGGTTAAGTTGGCGGCAAGAGTTCATCGGTTAGGGGTTCGTTAAAGTCATCGCTGATCCAGCCTTGACCTTGATATAATCCCGCAATTCTACCTGTTGGGGTTATTTGGGTTTGATGGTGTTGATTGACTATAGATTCCAAAAAATCGAGAATTTCTTGTTGTTGTTGGACAGGTAATGTCTGAAGGGTTTGCAACAAAGGAGAATTGGTATCTAGGCCAGCATTGTTCATCACGATTTGATTTGAGGATTTTGGGGCAATACCTCAAGGATAGCATGGGTTTTCAGAGGTGAGGGGACAAGTTACGGACGCTGCGATTGCACTACTGAAGTCGGATCGGGTCTCTCTGTCTCGTCTTCTGGGGATTGTTTATTCTGGTTCTGGGTTTTCTTTATAGAGATTGGGAGGGAAATGTAAAGATTTGTAAAATATTTAATGAACTACCCCGCCGCAAGCGGACGGGGTATCAGAATCAAAATAGACTCAATTGTAGATTTTGGTGTAGCTGCAGGTATTCTTTATCTTGTTCTTTTACATATCTCGCTATCATACCTTCATCCCCATGCTTTCCTAC
>NZ_JADBTR010000002.1:0-11315 GCF_020246065.1 Microcystis sp. M144S2 | reverse complement strand
TTTTTATGGGCAGATATTTTAAAACTGTCTCTTGAAGCTAATTATGATGATTATCTTGAAAAAAAATGATAATTAGACAGAAGTTCTCTTGTTCACATAGAGAACTTTATCTTCTTTTGTTTTCAAAATGAGAATTGCTGAGCGCATCTTAACAATCCTTGACAAAATGAACTTTGTGTGAGTTGCTTACCCAGAGGTAGATTAAGGCATATTTGAGGAGAATTTGCCATCTCAATTGTTAAGCAAAAATCGACCAAATGTTAAAATTTCGTAACTATTTTGATTGGCTGGCATCACCTGAAATGCCCACGCATATCACAAAATTGGCCAATTGTCAATAGCTTTTGAGATGCTCTCACCCTGAATATTGAATCGGTCGGCAACATCAAAATCACCAGTTAAAGTTTATGAAATTTCCCGTCACGCTCTACCAAGATGAAGAAGGATGGTACATTGTGGAATGTCCCATTATTCCGGGCTGCCTGAGTCAAGGTGAGACTCAAGAAGAAGCTCTACAAAATATCAAAGAGGCCATTGACTTATGTTTAGGAGTTAGAAAAGAAAAAGGTTTGCCTTTGACAATTATAAAACAGCAGGTTAGTCCTTGCTATTGCTCAACCCAACCCCGATTTTCCTAGATCAAAAATTTGTTGAAATAAATCCCAAAGTTCTCAACTCAATTGTCTTATTTTGACTTCTTCCCTTGAGATAGTTTGCGCTGGCAGAAAGCACCCAATCCCAATAAACCCAAGCCTAAAATTGTGCTAGGTTCAGGAACACTTTGCCCAGAAGAAAACTCTTGAGTATAGCTAAATTGAACTGCCTCACCAGGATTTAATGAGAATTCATACCCTATAGCAAAGCCTATATCCTGCACAGCACCATTGGGATCTGAACCACCTGTTGTAAAGAAATTATTTAGGTCAGGACCACTAAAAATTCCCAGAGATGATAGAAAGCCTAAAGGGGAACTTGTTCCAAATGTTACGCTAAAAGGTAAGGAACCAGTAGCAGTAGCACTACCGAATTTTTGACCAGAGGATGTAAAAACATCATTGATAGTCACAAATCCTTCTCCCAAAGGAATTCCCTGATCGGGATCGGCTGCAAAGAAATAACGAATAGTAGTTGTCCCACTACCATTATTCTTTAGCTCAACCTCTGTAGTTAACAAATCAGGTGCTGAAGCTATGTATGTTTGTGTGAAATCTATAAATGAATTGTATTGACCTGTAACCACAGCTGTAGAAGCTAAGGATGAAGTTACGCTGGAAATGGTTATATTGGGAGATAGTCCAGAATAGGATGCACGACCAAAAGTAGTATCATCGCTGCCAATTTGAAATCCATAATCAGATACAGGAGCACCGAGAAAATAATATTCTACACCTTGATAAACGAGGGAACTAATAGCACCAGTAAAATTATCTATACCTACCGATAAAGAACTATTACTGATAGAAACCGCTTCAGCAGATTGTGGGAAAACAGTCAGCATACTAGCCGCAAGGGTAAGACTGATAAGTGCTACCCCCCCCCGATGGAGTTTTTTATAAGTTTTGCTAATAACATAAGCACATACCTCTTAAAAAATGTGGTTCTGCCTGATTTATAATGTTTAATTCTGTAGATTTCAAGCCCTTGCCGTTAAATTTATCAAATCTTAACAATACTCTAATAAATTTATTAAATCTTAAAAATACTCTAAGTTACTTATAAAAATAAAGGTATGTTAGCGACAGCGTAACACGCCCTACTTATCGCTCTCTTACTCAAAGGCAGAAGCACTATCTTCCTCATGAATCGGCAAAATTCAGTAATACCATTTTTCTTTATTCGCGTCACAACGAATGAAGGTTTGGCAAGCATTCGAGCGTGGATGTCTGTCATGGATTTAGAAATTTGGTATGAAATAGCAATAGACCAAATCAGAGAGAAAAAATTAGCTATGGCAACTACATCCGAAGACGTATGGCGACTCTTAGCCGAATTAGCGACTGCTCAAGCTGAATTAACTGCCGCTCAAAAAGAAACTGACAAACAACTGAAGGAAGTTAGTCAGCAACAGAAGAAAACTGACAAACAACTCAAAGAATTAGGTCAGCAAATTGGGGGACTCGGTGCCAAATTCGGCAGCTTTACCGAAGGACTTGCCCTCCCTTCAATGGAAAAGATTCTCAGGCAACGCTTTGGTATGGAAGTTGTTAGTCCTAGTGTGCGAGTCAGTAAAGATGGAAAACACCTAGAAATTGATGTTCTTGCCTATACCAATGGTCAGCTAAATACTGCTTATATCGTCGAAGTTAAAAGTCATGCCAGAGAGGAGTCTATTTCACAATTAAAAAGTATTTTGCAACGGTTTCGCCGCTTTTTTCCTGAACACAAAGATAAAAAACTCTATGGCATATTAGCGGCGGTTCATGTATCCCCGGAATTACGGGAAAAAATTCTGCAAGAAGGGCTTTATGTGGCTCGGATTCATGACCAAGTATTTGAATTGGATATTCCCGATAATTTTCAACCTCGACTTTATTAAAAATTTAGATATAATACTAAATCCTGTTATTAAAGACTGATTATTTATTCCCCTTTTTGCATGAGTGCATGAGCAGAAAACGGGTTTCTCCGAGAAACCCGTTTTCTGTGCGTTACTCAACGGATTATAAAAGGACAGGGTTTCAAACCCAGGATTTGCGGTGATACAATAAAGTTAGGCCAAAATGCGATCGCAAGAGATAAAGCATGGTTCAAGCACCCATCGAACCCCAACTTTTCTATCCTGACTCCGACGGTAAACCTATGGCCGACAACACAGTTCAATATCGCTGGATTGTTCGCTTGGTTGCCAATCTCAGGTATTTATTTAAAGGGCAAACCGTCTTTGTCGCTGGAGATTTGCTCTGGTATCCCCAGCAGGTAACTGTACCCCCCGCTCCCCGTCAAGCTCCCGATGCCATGGTAGTTTTCGGCCGTCCACCGGGTGAGCGCGGCAGCTATAAACAATGGGAAGAAGACAATATTGCTCCCCAGGTAGTGTTTGAAATCCTCTCTCCGAGCAATAGTGCCAGGGAAATGCTCAAAAAGCAGTCTTTCTATCGGGAGTATGGGGTATTAGAAATGTTTTTCTATGACCCAGACTCCCATGATTTCTGGGGATTGGTGCGACCCAATCAGCAAGAGGATTTTTTCCCAGTAACGGCCTTGAATTTTCCTTGGACTTCCCCAATCCTAGGGATTCGGTTTGAGATGTTTGAAGAGGGTTTAGAGGTCTTTTATCCCAATGGGGAACGATTTAAAGACCCTGAAACCCTCTTTGAGGAGCGCAACCAAGCACAACAAGAGCGCGACCAAGCACAACAAGAACGCGATCGCGCTTTTGCCCGATTACGCGAATTGGGCATTGATCCGACACAGTTGTGACTATAATTAATCTTCAGCGGAGATACCGTCATCTTCCACCACCGCTTCGGTGATAGGAGAGGGGTGAATTTCCGTTAAGGGAGATAAATCGGCAGGGGGCGCGACCACGCGATCGAGTTTTAGGGTTAAATAACGAATAACCTCATCACTTAAACGCATGGCCCGTTCCATGGGGGCGACTTGTTTGCCGCTGGCCTGATAATTCATCTGCACATAGACACCATCATTGAGTTTTTTGATGGGATAGGCCAGACGTTTTTTACCCCACACCTTAACTTGAATGTCTGTGGCGCTGTGTTCGGTAATCAGAGTCCGATAACGTTCCACTTGTTGCTGAACGACTTCTTCCCCTAAATCGGGACGGAGAATGTAAAGAGTTTCGTAGTTATTGCTCATCTCAGAATCCTTATGGACTAGAAGGCTTCTTTGTCAAGACCAGAGGTTAATTGATTTTAATAACTCTCTAGCTTTTAATAAAGAAGCAAGGATATATGATCATACTACTATCCGAGAGTCGATCGCTAGTCATTCCCAGAAAAATATGGCGCAACGCTATGTACGAGTGAAACATCGTCAAGGACAAATCTTCTACGGACTGTTACAGCTAAACCGTAGCGTTGCCGTCTTTGATGCCCCTCCCTGGCAAGGAGGGCAACTAACCAAGCTAGAATTAGAACCCGATAGCTACCAACTATTAGCCCCCTGTTTCCCGTCGAAAATTATTGCCGTGGGCAAAAATTACCGCGCCCACGCCGCCGAGATGGGAACACCTGTACCGGAAGAACCGCTTTTATTTCTCAAGCCACCGACGACAATTATCGCCGACGGTGAAACGATTTTCTATCCGCCCCAATCGGAAAGAGTGGATTATGAGGGAGAATTGGCATTAATTATGGGAGAAACCGCCAAAAACTGCACCACAGCCCAAGCCAGAAGCAAAATCTGGGGTTATACCATTGCTAACGATGTCACCGCTAGGGATTTACAGAAAAAAGATAGCCAATGGACGCGGGCGAAAGGATTTGACAGTTTTTGTCCCCTCGGCCCCTGGATTGTCCGGGAATTGAGTATCGGGGCCCAATTAACCACTTTTCTCAATGATGGCAGCGAACCCAAACAAAGCAGTTATCTCAGTGATATGGTCTTTCCCCCCGATGTCTTGGTGGCTTATATCTCCCAAGTGATGACCCTGCTGCCGGGGGATGTGATTTTAACGGGAACTCCCGAAGGAATCGGACCGCTGCAGGTGGGGGATAAGGTTCGGGTGGAAATAGAAGGCATCGGGGTTTTGGAAAATAGCGTCATGGCAGCAGAAATCGATTAACGATAATTAACAATCCTAGCGAATACGGCGGGGTCTAGACTCGCCCCACCGACTAAAGCCCCGTTTATCTGCGATTGAGCCATAATTTCATCGATATTATCGGGTTTTACCGAACCACCGTACTGAATGGTTACTTCGGGATTATCTAATTGTTGCCGAATCAAACCGATAACGCGGTTCGCTTCCTCGCTTTCGCAGGTTTCTCCCGTGCCAATCGCCCAGATGGGTTCGTAGGCGATAACGAGGTTGTTTTGGTCAACATTGACTAAACCTGCTTGAATTTGCTTGATAATTACCTTTTCCGTTTCTCCGGCATCTCTTTGGGCTTTACTTTCTCCCACGCAGATAATTGGGGTTAAACCTTGTTTTTGGGCAGATATGACCCTTAAATTGACGGTTTCATCGGTTTCGCCGAAATATTGCCGGCGTTCACTGTGACCGATAACCACATAGTGAACCCCAATTTCGGTTAACATATCCGCCGAGATTTCGCCCGTATAAGCCCCCGATTTTTCCCAGTGGACATTTTGCGCCCCCAAGCGAATACGACCGCCGTGGAGGGTTTTAGAGAGGACAGCTAAAGCTGTGAAAGGCGCGCAAAGAACTACTTCTCGGTCGTCGGGGGTTTCCTCTAGATGGGATTTAAAATCTTGCAAAAACTCCAAAGCTTCTCTCTGGGTTTTGTGCATTTTCCAGTTACCTGCAATAACAACTTTCGGCACAGCTTAATTAATTTAGTAGATTTGATAATTTATGGTACATTTTACTCTAAGCCTTTTTGTTACCCTAAGCAAGATCACCGATAATCGCTGTTTGTCGTGAACAGATTTCTTTAATACTTTTACCCGTACCTAGGGTTTGCTGAATAAATCTAAAAACTTTGTTTGATAAGGCTTTTAGACTTTTTTGACCTCAAAAAGTGCCTACCATTGGAGGGATCGGGGGTAAAATTCCTGGACTTTTTCCCTGAAAATTAGGTAACTGACCACCTCAAAATCGGTAAAACCCCACACCCGTTCGGACCTCGGCGTGAGCTCGGTCGAACGCTGAGCTCACGGCCGAAGCCCACACCCCAAACCCTGCCCCCACGAAAAACTTTTTGCCGCAAACCCTACCTATGCCCTAATCCCCTACCAAATCCTCATGCGAACCTTAGCGATCGGCGATATTCATGGTTGCTCGAAAGCTCTAGATCACTTACTAGAGATTGTCAACCCCAAACCGCAAGATACTTTAATCACCCTCGGTGATTACGTTAATAAGGGCAGAGACTCGAAAGGGGTGATCGATCGCCTGATTTCCCTACACAAACAGGGAAATTTGATTCCCCTCAAGGGTAATCACGAGATTATTATGCTGCAAGCCCGTCATAACCCCTTCAAACAGCGTCTCTGGTTAGAAAAAGGCGGTAAAGCTACTCTAAAATCCTATAGCGAAGGCCACCTGATTAAAATTCCCGAATCTCACTGGGATTTTTTAGGAAAAGTCTGTATAAATAGCTACGAAACTGCAAATCATTTATTTGTTCACGCTAGTCTCGATCCCCATCTACCCCTGGCCAGACAACCAGAATACAAACTCTTTTGGGAGAAATTTCAATATCCCGCCGCCCATAGTTCGGGAAAAACCATGATTTGCGGTCATACCAGCCAAAAAAGCGGTAAACCGGTTAATCTCGGCCATGCCATTTGTATTGATACTTGGGCCTACGGCCAAGGCTGGTTAAGCTGTTTAGATGTGGAAACGGGGAAATTGTGGCAGGTTAACCAGCGAGGAAATTTTCGGATTAGCCATATTCAAGATTATTATCGTCCATCCTCTCTAGGTCAGGACATTAAGGACGGTTCGCCGATTTTTGGCGGTTCACTTTTGTCGAGAGCGGCAGCAATAACATTTAAGGGCAAATAACTGGGGTAAACTCCCTCGCGAGCGCGTTCAATATCCGTTTCCTCTAGGGGAATTTGGTATTTAATCGCAATTGCCTTGAGGATATCGCCGCGATCGATCACCCCCGCTACGGCGGAGGCTGGTGTTAACACCGTGATCATGCGGTCCGGGATAGTTTCCAATTTCTGCACCACTGTCACTAAGGGGGTTTTTTCCTCAACAGTGGCAATTTCGGCGAGGGGATGGGCAAGATCAAGCAGTTGTTTTTCTGACCAGAAACTCCGCTCGATCGCCTGTAAATCTGCCACCCGAATTAATCCCCGATAACGTCCCTCGGAAGCGGCAAAATAAGCAGTATTGGCAGCCGCTCGGTCTAAAACGTATTCTTGGGCGAATTCCTCTAGGGTTTGATGGGCGTTTAAAACCCGCAAATCTCTGCTCATCACCTCTCCCGCCGTGAAATTGAGGAGACTTTCCTGTAAATTAGTTAAATTATCGTAGGCGCGGGCATTTCTGAGGATAAACCAGCCGATTAATCCTAACCAAGCACCCTCCACAGCTGCCGTTAAGAGAACCAAGAAAATCCCCAAAATAATCCCCAACCAACCGATGAATTGACCACTGATCGCAGCCCAATGTAAACCTTTCCAGCGATCGCCGGTCGCTTGCCAGACCATTGCTTTTAAAATTTGACCCCCATCGAGGGGTAAACCGGGGATAAGATTAAATAGAGCCAAAAACAGGTTAATTATCGCTAAATGATCGCATATATAGGTTAAATTGGCGTTTAAATAGGGTAAGTGACTGGCCAGGGAGAGGAGACAAAACAGGAGAAAACTGACGAGGGGTCCAGCGATCGCTACTTGCAGGGCCTGGGGAGGAGTCCGCGATTCTCGCTCGATCGAGGCCATACCTCCAAAGAGAAACAGGGTAATGGAATTGACCTCGATGCCTTGGCAACGAGCCATGAAACTATGACCTAATTCGTGGAGTAAAACCGAGATAAACAGCAATAAAGCGATGATTAAACCAAGTAACCACGCTAAACCGAAACTCTGGCCGGCCAGAGACTGAATTTCTGCATCGGTGGCATTGAGCAGGGTGACAAAAGCCAAAATCAGAAACCACGAGGAATCAATATAGAGAGGAATGCCTAATAAAGAGCCGATTCGCCAATTTGTACGCATAATTTTCGGTGGGGAAGTGGGAAGTGGGAAGTGGGGAAGTGGGGAAGTGGGGGAATGGGGGAATTCAACTAAAACCCGAAAACCCTAAAACCCTAACCCCTTTTAGGACATTTGGAAAATAAAAGTCATTTTGTCCCCTTTACCGAGGGAAATGCGATCGCCTGCCCGAAGACGATGACGATTGCCGGAGGGTAGGGGATTGTGATTAACGTAGGTTCCGTTGGCGCTGCCCGTGTCTTCAAGGTAATAGATGCCCCCTTCGACGCGGATATCGCCATGAACCCGGGAGACGATGTCAGAATCGGGAAAACCGGAAACATCGATATCGGGGGGAATGCGATCGTTAGGTTTGCCGATATGAATTACCGATAGATGTAGGGGTAATTCAATTTTGCTATCGGTTTGTAGGTGCTGGAGACTGGCCATTTCCGTCTGCAAGCGGGTGGCGGCCGGAACCGGTGGGGGGGCAACAGGAGGAGGTGCGATCGAGGCGCCGGTGGCTGTAGGGACCGGTGGGACGGGTTCAGGTTCAGGTTCCGATTCGGCCTCGGCTGCTACCATGGGGGCAGAATTAGGCTGTAAATTGTAGCCACACTGACCACAAAAGGTGGCATCAGTTTGGATGGTTGCCCCACAACTAGGACAGGAAGACATCCGCGGTAAGGGGGTATAACAGGCCTCGCATTGACTGGCCTCATCGGGGTTAATATGTTCGCAATTAGGACAAACGATCATTTTTAAGGAAAAAGTAAAAAGGAAAAAGTAAAAAAGCAGATCAGGGGTTGGGTGTTAGGGTGTTAGGGTTTTGGGGTGTTAGGGTTTTAGTTGAAATTCCCCCAATTCCCCCTATTCTCTAGACAAACGAGGAACCGGCCGCCGCATCGAGTAACCAATATAATTCCCCGGCCGGGGGGTGGATCAGACGAGAAGGATAGGAGAAAGGGTCGCCATAAGCAGAGAAAATCTCATGTAGAGCGGGGCGTTTACTTTCGCCGGCAGCGATAAAGATCACACAACGGGCCTGATTGATCAGGGGAACGGTAAAAGTTAAGCGGGGATTGCCGTCTTTCTCGCCGACGGTGATACAGCGATCGCTGACCGTTAAAGCTGCCGTGTGGGGAAAGAGGGAGGCAGTGTGACCATCATCGCCCATTCCTAACAAAATCAGGTCAAAAACGGGAAAATCGGGAGAATTGACCCCAAACCATTGGCGGAGATGATCATCGTATTTTTGGGCGGCCAGGTGAGGATCGGGGTCATCCGTGGGCATAGGATGAACATTAGCGGCCGGGATCGGTATGCGATCGAGCCATGCTAATCGGGCCATGCGTTGATTACTGTCGGGATGATCGGGACTAACGTAGCGCTCATCCCCCCAGAAAACGTGAATTTTTGACCAGTCGAGGGGTTGAGAGGATAAAGCTTCGTAGAGAGGTTTCGGGGTACTACCGCCAGAAAGAGCGATGGTAAAATATTCCTGTTGGTCGAGGCTGGTTGTGATTTTTTCCAGAACCAGCGCCAGAGATTTTGCGATCAGAGCTTGTTTATCAGCTAAAACTTCCACCAATTTCTGCATGGGTTTTGTTATCAACTCAGGGGGCTGTCTTTACTATAGGCTAACCATTCAGGACTCATCTGAGAGCTTGGGAAAATTTTATTCTTTGGCAGCCTCTGTCTTAGGGAAGAGATCTGGGGAAAACCTCGTCTGAGAGCTTGGGAAAATTTTATTCTGTGAGAGGGATAGGTTTACCGATGCCATATTGAGGTAATATTTCTAGAGTCGATTCTCGAAAGGGGTTGACAAGCAGAACGATTTAACGTAGGGTTTAGCGGGAGGTTGAGCGAGAGTTAATTAGAAATTGCAGTTTGTCAGAGTGCCTCTCGGCAAAATCCTTCTGGGAACCCCCAGCGAGAACTTTTAAACAGACTAATGAATCTATTCATTGACATACCATTACAGAAACAGCGATGAACAGCTTTACTTCTTTGTCCCTGAAATTAACGGGATTGGTTTTCATTCTTTCCTTCCTTTTGGATGGGTTTATCCTGCCGCTGCCCTATCAATTCAGTCAATCCCAATGGCAGGTAGGGTTCGTCACCACCTTTGTTGATCGAGGAATTGTTCCTCTCCTCGGTATCGTTCTCGTTTTAATCGCTTACTGGATTGACGCTAACAATAGAGATGTCATTACTAGGAAATCCCGCTTTGAATTGCGTTGGCCGATCTTTATTTTTTCCACCCTGTTAGGTTTAGTTTTTCTGTTGATGATTCCCGTTCACATCAATAATATCAACCAGATTAAAAACAACGCTTTGACTCAAATTGAACAGGGTGTTGACCAGGGGGAGGGACAAATTCAAGCTTTCTTAGCCCAGATAAATACTCTATCGCAAAATCCCCAACTATTAGACCAGCAAATCTCTCAGAGAACTCAAGTGATTGAAACTGGTCGTTTTCAAGGACAACCGATCAACACGGAACAGTTACAAACCCTTCGTCAACAAAGAGAGCAATTAACTAATTTACGCGATTTATCCAAAAGCCCGAAGGAATTTAAACAGAAATTAGATGAGATCAAAAATCAGCTACAAACTCAGCTGCAAGAGCGGCGAAAACAGGCAGAAAGCCAAGCCAACTTGGAGGCTTTGAAACAGTGGTTAAGAATTGGTATTCAAAGTATGTTGCTATCGATTTGCTACAGTTTGATCGGTTGGTTAGGCATTCGAGAACTAAGTAGTGTGAAAAAACGCACCGCCTAAGTAGGGGATTTATCTTAAATGATGAAGTATAAAGTTTTCGTTTTCGGGAGCCAAAATTCAGGACTCAGCAGACGAGCGCAGACAACAGCATACTTCATCCTTAGGATTAAAGCTGTAAATACTTAGATATTCAGTGACCAAGAGCATCAGCAAATGATGCTCTTTTATTTTGGCTCTTCTCGACTTTGTGTAATAATTTTTGCTTATGGAATCGTGAAATGCTTATCGTGTAACACTTTTAGGACTATTTTGTCGAAGAAACTATCAGTATAGACCTCGTTTCCACACAGAAACCAGAAGAGCCTTATTTTTTATTAAACCTCTTGCATAATTAGGGTTTGCTGAATAACTCTAAAAACCTTGTTGGATAAGGCTTTTAGACTTTTTTGACCTCAAAAAGTGCCGACCATTGGAGTGATTGGGGGGAAAATTCAGGTACTTTTTCCCTGAAAATTAGGTAATTGACCCCTTCAAAATCGCTAAAACCCCACACCCTACACCCTACACCCGTTCGGCTGAGCTCACGGCCGAAGCCCACACCCTGCCACCAGGAAAAACTTTTTCAGCAGACCCTAATTAATTTTTGCTGGTTCAAAAGCAGCAATTCTCATTTTAAAAAGTAACAAGTGATACAGACAGAAACAAAGCTTTAAGCAAGCTACAAAATGCGCTCCCGCGAGTGCGACTGCATCGCAGAGAAGTGAGTATATAGAGTATTTATACTCAAAATATTTGAA
>NZ_JADBTR010000192.1:0-3698 GCF_020246065.1 Microcystis sp. M144S2 | reverse complement strand
TTTTATGGGCAGATATTTTAAAACTGTCTCTTGAAGCTAATTATGATGATTATCTTGAAAAAAAATGATAATTAGACAGAAGTTCTCTTGTTCACATAGAGAACTTTATCTTCTTTTGTTTTCAAAATGAGAATTGCTGGAGACAATTATTGCCAATCCTCTGGTGGGCGGTAACACTATCGATTCCAGCACTGCTGCGTTTGGAGCTTCCCTTTCTATCAATCTCTCCACTGGTGGGGCTTCTGTTTTTGGTCCGTTTCCTACCATCAATCGGACTTTTCTCAATTTTGATAATGTCATCGGGACTAGCGGCAATGATACAATTATTGGCGATTTTCAAGCCAACATTCTCAACGGTAGTAGCGGTAATGATCTGATCGGTGGTAGTGACGGTAACGATACTCTTGTGGGTGGTTTTGGGTCAGATTTTCTCGGTGGAGGAAATGGGGCTAACACTTTCATCTACAATTCTGTTTTTGAAGGAGTAGATTTTATTGCTGATTTTATCTCTATTGATCAAATTCAATTAAGATCTTCTGGTTTTACGGGATTATCTCTCGGTGGCCTCTCCGCTAGTCGCTACGGTGAAGGTAACTCCCTGTCTGCTGCCGCCAGTGCCGCATTTTTTGCAGGGGCCTCCTCCAGTGCGGCAATTTTGGGTGTTGGCACGGCTGCTGGGGTACAGGTGTGGTACACAAATAATGCTTTTAATACCGCCGCATTCGGTGCAGGTGCTAGCCTTCTCGCCACCTTAAGTTCTACCTTTACCAATCTGGCTACAGTCAACCAAAGCAACTTCAGTGTAATTGCCTAATATCTAAATTTTTCAATCTAAAGTAAGAGCTTGTACTGTTTCAGTACAAGCCTTTTTATTGGAAGCCCATAGAGCTTTAACCAACTTCTGATAGGATAAACCGTGACAATGTAAAGAAATTTTTATGACTGTACTGACCGAAGGAATCGCGCCCCACGGTGGGCAATTAATTAATCGTATTGCTACCGCTGCCGAAAAAGCAGAATTTCTGGCCCTAGCTGAAAAACTACCGCGAGTTTCCCTAGATGAACGAGCGCTCTCGGATTTAGTTATGATTGCTATCGGTGGTTTCAGTCCCCTCAAAGGCTTTATGGAACAGGACGACTACGAAAAAGTCGTCGATGATATGCGTCTAATCAATGGTTTACCCTGGGCAATTCCCGTGACTCTTTCCGTTAGCGAAGAAGTGGCGGATCCGCTCAAAGAAGGCAACTGGATTCGTTTAGATGACAGCGAAGGCAACTTTGTCGGAGTCCTAGAACTAACCCAAAAATACCGTTATAATAAGGCCCACGAAGCAGTTAACGTCTATCGTACCGACGACCAGAAACACCCCGGGGTAAAAGTCCTCTATGAACAGGGAGAAATTAACCTCGCGGGTCCAATATGGTTACTTCAGCGCGATCCTCATCCTCAGTTTCCCAAATATCAGATCGATCCTCTGCAATCGCGCAAAATGTTCCACGAAAAAGCTTGGAAAACGATTGTCGGTTTCCAAACCCGTAATCCCATCCACCGGGCCCACGAATACATTCAAAAATGCGCCCTAGAAGTGGTAGATGGTTTATTCTTGCATCCTCTTGTCGGCGCTACCAAAAGCGATGATGTGCCAGCCGATGTGCGGATGCGTTGCTATGAGATCATGATGGATAAATACTTTCCCCAAGATCGCGTTATTCTGGCTATCAACCCCTCAGCTATGCGTTACGCCGGCCCCCGGGAAGCAATTTTCCACGCTATTATCCGCAAAAACTACGGTTGTACCCATTTTATCGTCGGTCGTGACCATGCCGGAGTCGGGGACTACTACGGAACCTACGATGCTCAGTATATCTTTGATGAGTTCGAGCCGGGGGAATTGGGAATCGTGCCGATGAAGTTTGAACACGCTTTCTACTGTACCCGGACTTCGGGAATGGCAACCACCAAAACTAGCCCCAGTTTACCTGAAGAAAGAATCCACCTTTCGGGAACCAAAGTCCGGGAACTGCTGCGCAAAGGAGAATTACCACCTCCGGAATTCTCCCGTCCAGAAGTGGCTGCCGAATTAATCCGGGCTATGCAAGGATCTTGACATCCTCGCCGCCCTAAAAGTGCGGCGATTCCTAAACCTCACGATTTAAGTTTCTGCTTCCACCACCGTCGCATACCACAGTTAAAAAACCATGTACTGTCTTACACAGAGTCCACAGACTTTCGCCCCATTTCAGAAGCCCGATTCCGTGTGTCCCACGGTACGTTGACCGCCTATAGCTTCTTGTACTTGTTGCGCGCGACTTTTTACCCGGCCAAGCTTTTCTGGTCGGAACCCCCTAAGCCGAGTTTTCAAGGTGCTGCGCCGTCCACTTGGTTTTCGAGACTGGCCTTTTAATTCTAACGTAAAGCCGCCGTAGAACGGCGGGGTTTCAGACCCAAAATTTCCGATGAACATAACTAGGCGAGAATTGATCCAGCAGACAGGTTGGGGGTTGCTGACTTTGGCGATTAGTCAAGGGACCCTTAACCGTCATTTGGCCGCTCTCGCCACCCCTAATCCCCGAAAATTGGCTCTTTTAGTCGGTATTGACCAGTATGGGGCGAATATTCCGCCGCTGCCCGGCTGTCTTACCGATGTGGAGTTACAAAAAGACCTTCTCCGTTATCGTTTTGGCTTTCAGGATGCTGATATAGTAACTTTAACGGGACAACAAGCCAGTCGAGAAGCGATCGAAGCGGCTTTTTTAGAACACCTGATCGCCCAAGCCAGGTTGGGGGATGTGGTAATTTTTCACTTTAGCGGTTATGGCAGTCTTGGGGCCGGAAAAGAGGTTTTTATTACTGCTGATGGGGCAGAAAATGCTTTAATCAAGGAAAATATCCTGCTGATGGCTCGCTGTCTAGCTACGGATAAGTTTAGCTTGATTTTTGATAGTAGTCATCTCCCCCAACCTCAGCCCTATCTCGGTAATCTCCGCATTCGTTCCTATTCTAGAACCATTACTGATCCTAACCCCGCCGAATTAACTTTCGCTGCCGATATTAAAACCCGTTTTAACCTCAAAAATAAGCCTAGTAACGGCGTTATTCTCGCTGCCGCTAAACCAGGGGAAATCGCCCTGGAATTGAGCGGTAATAGCCCCAATGCTGGCTTATTCACCTATGATCTCACTCAGTATCTCTGGCAAGTTTCCCCCAGTCCGACAATTGCGATCGCTTTTCCCCATCTCCGTAATCTCGTCGCTAGTCACAGCAGTCAACAACAGCAACCGGCAATCCTAACCAGTAATCAAAAAAATAATTCTGCCCCGCCTTATCATACAACGTCAGAAACGTCAAGGGGGGGCGCAGCAATTGTTACAAATCTTATTGATGAACGCACCCTAGAAGTCAATCTGGTCGGCCTGCCCTTAGAAATCCTAGAAAATTACGGAATTAACTCCTGTTTGAGCTTTATTGAGGCGACTGGGGAGGAAATCAGCCTACAAATTCTCTCCCGTCAGGGTTTAAAAGCGAAAGCGCAATTATTATCCCCGGCTGCTTCCCTAGAAATAGGACAGATTCTACAGGAAAAATTGCGGGTTTTTCCCAGTCAAATCGGTTTAATCGTCGGTTTGGATAGTAACTTAACCCGGATTGAACGGGTAGATGCCACCAGTACCTTTGCCAGTTTGCCCGATGTGGCCGC
>NZ_JADBTR010000191.1:0-35930 GCF_020246065.1 Microcystis sp. M144S2 | reverse complement strand
TTTTAGTCTTTTATCTGTCTTCCCCCAAAGATGGCTAGTCAAGTCTTCTTCTAGTAGGTGAACTTCGTCAATCGTATATATAACAACATTTTTAGCTTTTATTTCTGGTAATAAACCTGTTATAATATCTTGGATGTTTTGGTTCTTTGTTTTGACCAGTTGTGGGTCTTGAAGAGGATTTTTAGGTTGAGCTTTTCGCCAACTAATTTTCGCTTCTTTTAGCAAACTATAATAGCTCGTTTGAGATTTAAATGCTACCTTAAATTGGTCGATTAAATAGCATTATAACTCCGATATATCCCAATATTCTTGTTGTTGCAGCCAACTGAAAACTTCTTGTTTTTGCCCTTCATCTAAGTAGCTTTTTGCTCCTTGGTATGATAATTTTAATCCGGCGATACCTCGATCTTCAAACTGAGTTTTCCATTTACCAATAAAACTTAGAGAGACATTGAGTATCGGGGCGATCGCTTGATAAGTCCATCTTTGTAAAGATAATTTAACGGCAATAGCTCTTTTTAATTCTCTTGAATCTGGATTCGTTTTAATCCATTTATCTAGTTCCTCGATCTCTTTTTTGATTTTCTGAGCCTTGTCCATAATTAAAATTATTAAAAATACTCCTCTGTAATTTCTAGCTGTAAAATCCTACCTGCTGATAAGGTGTTAGCTCTTTGGCCTTAGTGCAATCGCCGATCTTTTTTGGCCATCGGCCGTCGGCTTTTTTTGATCACTTGCCAAAAAACCCACCTTATCCCCCAAACTAACGCCGCCTCAACAAATTTTTCATCTCTACCCAGATAGAAAGTTGACCACCTAGACTAGAGGGATGAGTGAAAATTCCTTGACGGGGACTGAATAAAAAGGCCAACATAAATAGGGTAAAAGCGACAAGCACGATCGCCGGTCCAGAGGGTAAATTCCAGTAATAACTTAAATACATCCCACTGATACTAGAAATAATACCCACACCCACACCCACACCCATGACTTGATGGAGACGGGTAACTAAAAGATAAGCAGTGGCTGCCGGGGTAATCAAAAGGGACAAAACGAGGATTACTCCCACCGCTTGGAGACTAGCAACGATGGTCAGACCGATCAGGAGCATTAAGCCTAAATCTAATAAATTTACCGGTAAACCCGCCGCTTGCGCCCCGATTTTGTCGAAAGTGTAGAATAATAGTTCTTTATACAGGAGTAAAACGGTTAATAAAACGATAACGGCAATAATTAGGGTATCGCGGATGTCGGCAGCAGTAACACCGAGAATATTGCCGAAGAGAAAGTGATTAAGGTCAATTTTGTTGTTTTTTTGGATGAGAGTGATCAGGGTGATGCCAAGGGCAAAAAAAGCCGAGAAAACGATACCCATGGCCGCATCTTCTTTGATTGGGGAACGATTACGGATCAAGTTAATCAGTAGGGTACTGACCATTGAGGCTAGTAAAGCACCCAGTAGCAGATTAAAATTACCAATAAAAGCGATCGCTAATCCGGGTAAGACCGAGTGACTGATGGCATCGCCCAAGAGGGCCAAACGTTGTACCATCAGGTAGGTTCCCACCACCGCACAAATGATCCCGACGATGATAGCTTCAATTAGGGATCTCTGCATGAAACTATACTGTAAGGGTTCGATTAATCCTGTTAATAGATTGTTGCCCATGAATCTGCCTTGGGGTTAAATTTTTCTGATTCTTGATCGAGGTTTTGCTCCTAGGGTCCATCTTCTAAATCGGGGGAGAAGATAGGTTAGGATAATTAGGATTAATTGTAAGTTTTTTCGCTCCCAACCGCCGCCATGGATACCCCCGTTCTTTCCTCAACTTTTTTTCTGACTCTCCTGCTCATGGTGGGATTATTCTTTTTTATTCGCGGTTCCGTCAAAGAGCGTATCGAACAGCGTGTCTATCTTACCAGTACCAGTGACGACCAACTATTAGAACAACTGCGAGATTATTTTGACCGACGTTCCTATCAAGTCAAGGCGATCGAACCCGAACAGAATATTGTCAGATTACAGGGTTTTGTGCCGCCTAGCCCCTTTCTAGCGATATTTTTGACAATTTTGGCGGCCTTGGGTTTATTTTGCTTCTCACTGGTGTTATCGGTGTTATTTCCCGATACTAATCCCTATATTTTTGCTCTTGTGGGTTTATCTCCCCTCGCGGGTGTTTTCTATTGGCAAAAAGTCGGCCGTTTAGAAGAAGTGGCTTTTAAAGTAGAAAGCAAATCTCAGCAAACGGAATTAACTGTCAAAGCTCATCGGGACGAGTTAAGACAACTACAAGATAGTTTAACCTTTCTAGAAAGACAATAAGCCTTTTATGTCCTACGAGCGCCTAATTTATCTGGCCGATACCGATGCGGCCGGTGTGGTTTACTTTGCCCATCTTCTCTCGATCTGTCATGAAGCCTACGAGTTTTCTTTAGCACAATTTGGCATCAATATCAAGGATTTTTTGAAAGATTATACAGTTGCCCTACCAATTACTCAAGCGGAAATCCAGTTTTTTCGTCCTCTTTTTTGTGGCGATCAAATACAGATTAATTTCACTGCCCGATCCCTAAGCGAAAACGAGTTTGAATTGCAGTATAAAATTTATTTGGCTGAAATCATGGTCGCAAAAGCGAAAACTCGCCATGTGTGCATTGATCCCACCGCTAGAGAAAGAATCCCTTTCCCGGAATCTTGCAAAAATTGGTTAGGATATTTATCAACTTTAGACGAGACCGGTATTTAAGGAATGATGTGGGCAGATTTAACGATAATTTTAACTAGGGATTGGTGGCACAATGCTTGGCAATTATTTAACCTCAGTACCGAGAGAATTGTCTGGAATTCTTTTCTGGCCTTTATACCCTTTCTCCTCAGCTTTTGGCTATTTCGTACCACCCTCGATCGTTCCCTACTCTGGTGGTTAATTCTCTTAGTTTTCCTGCTTTTTTTACCCAATGCTCCCTATATTCTCACCGATAGCATTCATTTAATCGCCTATCTTCAGCAGGATTACGCCAAAAGTTTAATTTTTTTAGTTTTAATCCCCCAGTATAGTATCTTTATTTTTATTGGCTTTCAGCTATACGTTATCTCCTTACTTAATTTAAAAAGTTATTGTCAGAAAAGTCAGCTAAATTCAGCAGTTTTAACCCTAGAAATAGCTCTCCATTTTTTAAGTGCAATCGGTATCTATTTAGGAAGGTTTCTCCGACTGAATAGTTGGTATCTAGTCAGTCAACCGCAGGAAGTTTTCTGGAGTTTGCAGAATTTACTGACTAAAAAACCTTTGATATTCATCTCTGTCTGTTTTTTAATTATTTGGCTACTATACGAAATCAATAAAAGGCTTTACAATCGATTTTTTGGCTACAATTAACGCCTATCGGAGATTTCCACCCTCTCCTAGTCCCTTTCGGATTAATTAAAAGATAGTAGGAAGACAGAGATCAATTTGCCGCACCGATATTATGATGATGATCAATATTTTTTCTCTCTCATCGCCATGACGAGCGCAGATCAATCTCAACCCCTGCCTAGGGATGACTGTTTTCACTACCAAAATTGTTGGTATCCTGTGTTATTCGTGCAGGATTGGCAAAAAAATCCCTACTCTTTCTCTCTTTATGGGCAACCATTGCTAATATTTCGCGATCAACAGGGAAAATGGGGCTGTTTGCTTGATCGCTGTCCCCATCGCTTGGCTAAACTCTCCACAGGACAGATGATCGCTGGGCGTTTAGAATGTTTGTACCATGGTTGGCAGTTCGAGACGGATGGAAAATGTTCCCATATTCCCCAACTGCCAGTTAATACCCCGATTCCCCGCAATGCCAAGGTTAAATCCTATCGGGTGATGGAACGTCAGGGAGTCCTCTGGGTTTGGTTAGGAGAAGAGGAAACAGCGAAAGAAAGCGATATTCCTATCATCAAAGACCTAGAAGACCCCAATTGTGTCCATACCGATTATGTCATCGATTTTCCCTACGAACAGGGCTATTTACTCGAAAATCTCCTCGATCCCGCCCATGTTAATATTAGCCATGATCGCAGCGAATTCGGGGCAAAACGGGAAAATGCTCAACCTTTAGCCTTCCAAATCCTCGAAATCTCGGCGCGGGGAATTCGCAGTCAGTGGCGCAATAGCCGCAATCCGCAAGAAAGCTGGAAATATCTGGATTTTATAGCCCCTAATCTCGTTCATTATCGTTTTTCTCTGCCTAATCCCCATTGGTGTGCTGGATTGGCTTTATACGGGATTTCTCTGGGTCAAGGTCGTTCTCGCTTACTGATGCGACGTTACCAAAATTTTGCCGTTAACTCCCGTCAATACCGTTGGCGCTGGTTGGAACATCTGCGTCAAAGTCGCATCCTCGAAGATGATCTACCTTTAATTCAAAGTCAGCAGCAAATGGTGGAAAAGTCAAGAGATAGTTTACAAAAATTATACTTACCCTTAAAAAGTTCCGATGCCTTGGTGATTGAGTTACGTCAATGGTTCGACCGCTATGGGGACTCTTTCCCCTACTATCAAGGCTACACCAGCCAGCGGACAACGGCGATCGATTTATCCGATCCTTTACCCCTCGATCGCTATTCTCGTCACACTGTCCACTGTCGCACCTGTAGCGATGCCCATGAAAACATGGTAAAAACTAAACAAATTGCGATTTTAATGGGTATATTATTAGTTTTACTGGCAATTTTATCCCCAAATCAGTCTATCTATCAAATTACTGCCCTTATTTTCGCAATTTTGGCTTTAGCAATAGCGATCGCTGCCAATTACACCCGCAGAAAATTTGAACGCACCTATGAGAAAAAAGCCCATACCAAACTACAGTAATAATACTAAATCCGTTGAGTATAGGCTACATATCAGGACAGGTAAAAGGCAGCAGGCACTAATGCAAAAGGGTGAATAAATAATCAGTTTTTAATAACCAGATTTAGTATGACTCTTAAATGATGACAAATGTATCAGCAGCTGCCTGTAAGCATCCCACCGAAAAGCTAATGCGCGGGGGGTTTGGGGGCGGCACTTCGACACGCTCAGTGACCGCGCCACGCCCCCAACGGGGGGTTTGGGGGGTAGAACCCCCCAAAAGCTTGGATTGAGTGATAAAATCGGAAGTAATGCCAGATTTTATCAGAGAGTTTTCGCGTAAAAATCCCAACTTGCTAGATTTACAAAAATGAGATGCACCCGAAGTCAGGAGTTAGCGAGATGTGTAATTAATTTTACTTAGGTACTTAACTAAGATTTCTACTACAAAAATCTGCCTAAATCGAATTCGGTTGTGGCAGTAATTTCTCGAAAACGTTCCTGACTGATAATTAACAATAATCTTTCAGTATAATCCACCGCCCCGCGCAATTCTCGTTCTAATCTTGCTAAACCAGCGTTGGCATATTCCTCGAAAATTGTCACTCGCAAAGCTTCCGAATCTACCCCGTGGGGAGAAAGAATTTTCGTGTCTTGCAATTCATTAACTGCCAATAATTTGATTAGGGTATCGTAGCCACGAGAAATAAAAATTTCTAGGTTAATAGGTGAGGGTTCCTTCGCTACATTTTCTATCGCCACCCTCTCCTGATATCTTACCCCTAAAGCCGCCGCAAAAGCGATGACATCAGCATAGGTTTGAAAGGGTCCAATTCCCTGATTAAAATTAACTAAGGACTGGACAAATTCCCCTTTATCTCTAGCAATACGCACTCGATGAATGGACATATTTATCAAGTAAAAAGTAAAAAGTTAAAAAGTTTACACAATTCAGAAGATAGAAATCAGGAGTATTTATGAACTAATTGATCTATCCCCTATCCGCTAATAAATGATAACTGCTTTAAGGATAAGTTTTAATTAGTCCTTTAGCTTGGTAAACATGAAATTGTTCGATGGTGACACCACCGCGCTTGATCGGAATGACAGCTACTTTAGTTATATCTTGGAAATAGGGACGGTAGCGATCGATTATTTCTGGTCTTTCTAGAGAACTATTCGTAGTAATTAATAAACCATTTTTACCGATCCATTCTTGAGGATTAACCCAAATTTGATAACCCCTTTGATCGTTGTTAAAACAGGTGACGGGAATAGGAACTAGGGGATAAAGAGCCATATCTAGCCATGCTGTCACATAAAAACTATGGGTAAAAACGAAGCTAGAATCTTTTAAGAGTGCTAATAATTCGGGCGAATTAGCAAAGTTTTGGCGCAGTTGATCAATATCGACAATTTCCCGAGAAGGGTCCTGTTCTGGGGCAATAATTCCCCCAAAGATTGCGTATTGACTAGGTTTTTGGAAAGTACCAAGCGTAACGTGAAGCATTGCTATAGATAAAAGAGTAACGATAAAAATTCCTGATCCCCATAACCATCTTTTTACCCAGATTCGAGAAGATTGCTGCCAAGTATTGGCCTTTTCTCCTAATAAAATCGTGCAGGACCAAAACCCGGGTAAAATCCAACTAGGAGCAAGATAATGGGAAGCACCCACATAAAGCATTCCCAGGATTAAAGGCAGAGAAACCGAGATAATTAACCATTTTTTGAGTGATTCTTCATCTCGATGAAAAAATCTTTTTTTCGAGAGAAAGTTAGGAATTTGTTCGGCAAAGCTTTTAAATGTCACCCACCACATCGGCAGACCAAAAGGAGGAAACATCGTGGCGATACTAATGCCAACAACCGAGAGAATACCAAGAATATTAAAGGTTTTCGGTTCTCCAGAAAAACGGTCTTCTAAATGAAAGCGAAAGGATATCCAATCATGGTTAATATTCCAGTAGATAATCGGCAGTAAAGTTATCAAAAAAAGAATAAATCCTAATCCCAACCAGGGGGATCTAAATACAGGCCAATAGCGGGGAGTGGTCAGACAAAATAAAACTAAACCAAAGCCCAAAATAAAGCCGTGATATTTACTTAAAACCGCCAATCCTACGGCAAGTCCAATATAAGCGAGACGATAGCTAGGATGATAGTTTTTTCCTCGAATTGGCCAGAATTCTTGGGCAGCTAAATAGACTGTTAATGACCAAAAAAAGATTAAAGGACTATCTGGCTGCGAGAGAATCCCGAAGACGATCCCATAGATGGGGATCAGAGTGGCGATCGCTAAAGTCATTCTGGCGACTGGCAGACTGAACAATTTTAAAGCTGTCAGATATAGTAAGCAGAGGCTGCCAGTATAGAGGAGGAGAGTACCGAAGCGAATGGTAAATTGATTGACTAATCCCGTGATCCAAGTCCCAAAACCCGTGGAAATCGCTACTATTGGCGGATGATCGAAATAGCTCCAATCCAGATTATGGCTGTAAACATAATAATATGCCTCATCGTACCCGGGATAAAGCCCCAGGGCGATGATTGTTCTAAACAGAAGTCCACCGATGAGCAGATAAACGGCAATGCGATCGCTAAGTATTTTGGTCAAAATTCTTACCTCATTTCATCGCTAAAACTGATGTTAGAGACGGGAGATTTTTGGGTTTGCCAGATTCGAGATTTGTGCATCTATGGCAAGTTTAGATTTAAATGTGATCTTTAGTTACTATATCACCAACTCTGTCATCTCTTAGTCCTTGGCTATCAGCAAACTCTCCCCAGACGTTACTGATTGGGTATATGAACGAGGATTAAGGGAAAGGGTAACTTAGATAAAACTGATGTTAATTAAATAACTTTTGCCGCCATCAAATCAATAATAATCAGGGCTATAGATTGCAGAATTAATAATCTTAAGTAGGTAGGTGTTAAAAGTTGTCAGGCACCCCCCTTATCAAGGGGGGATTAAGGGGGGATCAGCACCCCCCTTATCAAGGGTTGATTCATAGTAGGGTTGATTCATAGTAGGGTTGATTCATGAATCAACCCTACAAAGCACGACGTTTTGAAAAATTTTCAGATATTTATTCCGATGAGAGAATGAAACGACCCTAGGGGTATCGGGGGAAGTACCCAGAATCTGAGCTGCTTCCCCTAGCTTGACTAATCTCTGTGCCTTAACAAAACCCAGTTAAAAACCCCCAACCTAGCTAGGTTGGACGAGATTATTTAAGCCATAAACCACTTTAGCGGTGATAATCTTATCCTTATCGGTAAGTTCTTCTAACACCTCTTTTCCCTGGACTAAATAGCCAAAAACCGAATAACGACCATCCATGAGATTAAACCCCGGAGGAGTTAATTCATTATCGAATTTAAAGAAAAAGAATTGCGAGGAACCTCCGTTAGGATTAGTATCCGGACGCGCTAGGGCTAATGCACCGAAAGCGTTAAAAGGTAAGGCGAGACTGGGTAAGTAAATCCCTAATTCTTCGAGAGTATTGCCATAAACTGGCTCTTCTTCCCCTTTGATCAAAATTTCTAAGGGAATAGAGCGATATTGCTTAGTTTTCGGGTCAATAAATCCCTCTTCTGCACCGACGGGATCCCCGGTTTGGACAACGAAATTATCTTCGCTGCGAATGAAGGGTAAACCGTCATAAAAACCCCGTTGGACTAAATCCAGAAAGTTACCCCCATTAATCGGAGCGCTGTAACCATCCACAACGATGGTTAAATCTCCTTTGGTGGTCTGCATCTCTACGGTGGCACGTCCTCGCAATTGCGGCAAGTTAGCGTATTCCGGGGGAACGTTAAAGGGAAAACCCACTACCATTAATTCTTCTAAAGCGGTGATATTATTGAGCAATTCTCGTCTGGTTGACCAAACTGCCTCTTTATCCTTCGCTTCTACGGCCGTATCCAGGGCCGCCACTCCCGTTTTCAGTTTTTCGATTAATTCCTCCCCTTGGCTTTTACTTGCTTCGGGAACACTATCTAAGATAGCCTTGCTTTTGGTAGAAAGGGCATAATTGGCATCCTTGACATCTTTTTTAATCGGACTCCAACGTTTGGCCCGCAGATGTTTGGCAATATCTTCGATCGATTGTTGCACTTGACGAATTGGTTTATTATCTATGGGTAAGGCATTGCGTAAAATAGCAGTGGGATCCGTTACCGCGTCACCCTGAGCAAGCACAGCCAAAGCAGGGGCAGTCCCCTTAACCGTGAACAGACTTAAGATTAAAAATAGTGCTAGGGCAATACTAGCGCCGCTTTTTAAGAAAAATTTGCCCCATTCCCGTAATCTTGTCGTTATTTTCATATTTTGGTCGGTTCCTCAATGGTCATACCTATCCAAAATACTTGTAGGCTTTTAGGGGAACCCTTGTCAATAGCTAAGAAAATCGATCGAAGCCATTATCAGTTATCAGTTATCAGTTATCAGTTCACCCATTACTGTTTACTGAAAAAAGGCTCCCCACCTCCCCAATTCCCCAATTCCCCACCTCCCCACCTCCCCACCTCCCCAATTCCCCCGCTCCCAATTCATAATTTATAATTGATAATTCCCACTCCCTTTTTTTTCCTTTTATGACTATTATCGTCGATTATCGCTTTCCTCCCGCTATTAATGCCGAAAAACAGGCAAAAACGATCGCTATCGGTCAAACCGCCGGCACTTGGAGCGATCGCCACAGTCATCGTCAAGAGCAGCTGCAACAACACCTAGCGGAAGTGGTGGGGATCAGGGAGGAAGCCGACGGTTATAAGGTGGCTAGGGTGCGGTTTCCCCAGATAAACGTTGAAAATGACATCGCCAGTCTTTTAACCATGATTTTCGGCAAATATTCCATGGCTGGAGCCGGAAAAGTGGTGGGGGTGTATCTCCCCGAAACCTACGGCACGAAAGCCAAGCTGGGAATCACCGGAATTAGGCAACGTTTGGGGGTTTATGATCGACCTCTAGTCATGGCAATTTTTAAACCCGCTTTAGGACTATCAGCCCAAGATCACGCCGATATCCTGCGAGAAGTGGCTTTTGCTGGCTTAGACGTGATTAAAGATGATGAAATCATGGCGGATCTTCCCGTGGCTCCCACCCACGAGCGCCTAGATTGTTGTCGCCGAGTTTTGGAGGAAGTGCGGCAGCAAACCGGTAGAAATGTTCTCTATGCGGTCAATGTCACTGGAAAAGCGGACGAATTGCAGAGAAAAGCCCGTTTATTGGTGAAACATGGGGCTAATGCCCTGTTATTAAACGTTCTTACCTACGGTTTTTCCGTTTTAGAAGCTTTAGCCAGTGATCCGGCGATCGATGTGCCTATTTTCGCCCATCCTGCCTTTGCCGGAGCGATGTGTGCCGGTACTGATACGGGATTAGCCTATTCTGTGGTTTTGGGGACGATGATGGCCCACGCAGGAGCCGATGCGGTGCTATATCCCGCCGCTTACGGTAGTTTACCCTTCGATCCGCAGGAGGAAGGCAAAATTCGCGATATTTTGCGCGATAGAAACGTTTTTCCGGTTCCCTCGGCCGGCATTCGTCCAGGTATTGTTCCCCAGGTCCTTGGGGATTACGGACGTAATGTTATCCTCAATGCGGGAACTGGAATTATGGACCACCCATCGGGACCGGCCAGTGGTGTGAGAGCCTTTTTTGAAGCTTTAGCCAGAATAGAAGCGGGTGAGTCCTTTGATCCGGCCAATTTGCCGGAAGGAGCCTTAAAACAGGCAATTCTAGAGTGGGGTTAAGAGCAACTTTTTCAAATGCACTATATAGGGTTTGCGGCAAAAAGTTTTTCTTGGGGGCAGGGTGTGGGGTGTGGGGTGTGGGCTTCGGCCGTGAGCTCAGCGTTCGACCGAGCTCACGCCGAGGTCCGAACGGGTGTGGGGTGTAGGGTTTTACCGATTTTCAGGACGTTCGGCGAAGCTCAGTCGAGCCGTGGTCAACTACCCAATTTTCAGGGAAAAAGTACCTGAATTTTCCCCCTGATCACTCCCATATCCGGTACTTTTTGATTGACAAAAGGTCTAAAAGTCTTACCCAACAAGGTTTTTAGATTTATTCAGCAAACCCTATATAGACATTTTGTCAAGCATTTTTATCAAAAATTAACAAATAACTTCCCGTTTTAGATAGGGTTGCAGCACTTCCGGCACTTTTACCGTCCCGTCCGGCTGTTGATAATTTTCTAGGACAGCGGCCATAGTACGACCGATCGCTAATCCCGAACCGTTGAGGGTGTGGACAAAATTAGTGCCTTTTTGCCCTTTTTCTTTAAAGCGAATATTTGCCCGTCGTGCCTGGAAGTCTCTAAAATTAGAACAACTGGAAATTTCCCGATAGGTATTAGCCGAAGGTAGCCACACTTCTAAGTCATAACATTTGGCCGCCGAAAAACCCAAGTCACCGCTACACAATTCAATCACCCGATAGGGCAACTGTAAAGCTTGCAGGATTGCCTCCGCATTAGCGACTAAACTTTCATGTTCCTGAGCAGAAGCGTCAGGATGGACGATTTTGACCATTTCCACCTTATTAAATTGATGCAAACGGATCAAGCCCCTCGTATCTTTGCCATAGCTGCCCGCTTCCCGACGAAAACAGGGAGTATAGGCACAGTGTTTGATCGGTAATTGCTCCGATGAGAGGATTTCATCGCGATAAAGGTTAGTTACGGGTACTTCTGCCGTTGGTGCTAACCAAAGCTCATCATCTCGACATTTAAAGCTTTCTTCCGCGAATTTTGGCAGTTGTCCCGTCCCGCGCAGGGAGTCACTATTAATTAAAATTGGCGGTAAAACTTCTGTATAACCGGCGACAATATGGCGATCGAGCATAAAATTAATTAAAGCTCTTTCTAGGGCTGCCCCGAGGGCGATAAGATTAACAAAACGACTCTGGGCGATCTTTACTGCCCGTTCAAAGTCTAAAATGCCCAATTTTTCCCCAATTTCCCAGTGAGGCAAAATATTCGGGTTGGTGGGTTTATATTCCTCTCCCCAGCGTTTGACTTCGACATTTTCCCGTTCATCCTTACCGATAGGAGTGGTTTCACTGGGTAAATTGGGTAAATCTAAGATTTTTTGGTCAATGGCCGCTTTAATCTCTTTTTCCTGCGGTTCTAATTGAGCTAGTTTACTTTTAATCTCGTTTCCTTCTGTTTTCATTGCCAAAATTTCGGGACTGTTGACATCGCTGCCACTTTTCACTTTTTGTCCCACCAGTTTACCGATTTCGTTACCCCGGGCCTGTAAACTGCTGCGTTCTAACTCTAAAGCCTTCTGTTGTTGATTTAACTGGAGAATAGGGGCAATATCATAACTACCTCCCCGACTATCTAAGCGTTTCTGCACTTCCTCTGGATTTTCTCTAATTTGCTTTAGGTCTAACATGGTACGAGTCAGTAAAAAGTAAAAATTAAGTGGGGGAGTCGGAGAATCGGCAGCCTGAGGGGAAATGTTGTCAACCGCTAACCAAAGGTCAATAATAACTCAAAACTTAACTAAAATATCGGTTAAAAGCCGCTGGTAAGATTAGCGGTATATTTAATTGTGGTGTCTGGAGTAAGTCTCATGCTCAAATATCTGCCTGTTAAATTCCTGCGTTTTTTAGCGATTAGCTGTCTTGTAACGTTAATTTCTCTAGGATTTGACCGTTTACACCCCGTTAAAGCTAATCCCACCCTCATGGCTCAAAATGCTTGGGCCGGGGCCTCCTTTCCCGTGGAAAACTTTCAAACCTATACCTCCGGTTTCGGTTATCGTTTCTCTCCCATGGATGGCAGTCAACAATTTCATGCCGGGTTAGATCTGGCCGCACCCTTAGGCAGTTATATCCGCAATTGGTGGACCGGCAGAATCGTCGAGTTATCGGATAATACAGGCTGTGGCACCATGATTAAGATGCAATCGGGTCAATGGACGCATATTTATTGTCATCTCATGGGTTCGGTTCAATCCGATAGCCGTGGTACTTTTTTGATTGACAGGTCAGGAGGAATCGTCCTTACTCTCGGTCAGGATATACCGGCAGGGGCCCGTATGGCTAGAGTGGGAATGACCGGACGCACCACCGGACCACACCTGCACTGGGGACTGATGTACGGCAATCAATACGTTGACCCCGCTTTGGTTTTAAATGCTATGTACGGTTCTAATCCTTCCGGTAATACTTAAGAGGAAGTCCCGATGCAACAAGTTACAGCGTCAAGCATGAAAGTAGTATCCACTTCCCACTTCCCACTTCCCACTTCCCACTTCCCACTTCCCACTTTCAAGTCAGTCCCGATGAAAAAATTTTCACCCCCACAGGTGAAAGAGCTTTCCTTCCCTACACCCCACACCCCACACCCTACACCCTACACCCTCTTTCAAGTCAGGGGGAATTAGAGAATCTGCGATCGCATTCTGTGGGGAAAAAACATCGCTGCCCAGATTTAGTGAATAACGAGGGACACTGCTAAAATTAAGCTGATCGATTCAGGTATATCCAGATAAAATGCGAATATTAACCCTTGTACCGGGAGGAATTAGCAATCAACTGCTGTTTTTTCCCACTCTAGAAACCCTCCAGCAAACTTACCCCCAAAGCAGCATCGATGTTTTGGTCGAACCTAGGGCAAAGGCTGCCTATCGTCTCTGTCCCCAGGTTAGGGAAGTGCTTTTATTTGACTATCGAGATCAGTACGGATTAGCGGATTATTTAAATATTTTGGGAGTAATTCGGGACCGGGAGTACGAAATCGCCATTAGTCTCACCAATCGTCCTGCTATCAATCTTTTACTCTGGTTAAATGGTGTTCCTAACCGTATAGGCTACGAAAATAATGGCAGCTGGTTCTTATCGCAACAAGTACCCCAGCCAACGGAAGGCTATCTAGCGGATAATTATCACGCACTGGTCAAAGGTTTAAAGATTGCCGCACCCTGTCCACCTTTAAAACTAACCTTGAATCGCGATGATATCGATTGGGCCGAAATGGAGCAGCAACGCCTCAATATCAAGGATAGCGGCTATATTCTCCTCTACGCCGGCGGTAGCGATCTGAGCATCAGCCAAGGACTGGAAACGCTTTATCCCCTGGAGAGTTGGCTAGAAATTATCCAAGGCATTCGCCATCAACAACCGGATTTGCCAATTGTCGCGATCCAGGGAGAACTAGATGAAGCTTGGGTTTTAGCCCTCAAAGCCATGGATAATAACTTAAAAGTGTCCAGAACGGCCGATATCGGTAAAATGGCGGCTATGATCGCCGGGGCTAATTTATTGTTAGCTACCGAAAGTGTCCCTTTACAGTTAGCCGTGGCCGTGGGAACCTATACCCTATCTCTGCTGGTTCCTTCGTTGTCTAAGAGAGTTTTACCGAGTGGGGGAGAGCTGCATCGATATATTGAGGCTAATACGGGAAAAGTCGCCGATATTACCCCCGAAACTGTCCTGAAAAAGATTTGGGGCCGGTAAATAATCGGGTTTCGATCGCTTTTCTTGTGGCTCGAAACCCGAAAAAAATCGGCATCAAGGCTCAATTTTGCGATTGAGATAACTGACTTTTCAAGGATTCTAGGGAGGCCCAACGACCATCGATGGCAGTATTTTCTGGAAGAAAAAAATC
Organism: Microcystis sp. M144S2; assembly: GCF_020246065.1. Lineage (NCBI taxonomy): Bacteria > Bacillati > Cyanobacteriota > Cyanophyceae > Chroococcales > Microcystaceae > Microcystis > Microcystis sp. M144S2. The sequence goes on along the minus strand of NZ_JADBTR010000191.1, from coordinate 21,478 downwards.
GGGTGGTTGACAATTGGCTCCGCAGAGTTGACGGGGGGGCAAAGTTAGACATAACTGCTCGTATAACCACATTTGCGGGTCAAAATCCCCGTTAGGATCGAGGGTTTCCGAGAGGTCTTCGTAGGCTATTTCTCGCTCTAGAGGATAGGAGTTATCGTAGTCTTTATTTTTGTCTAGCCAGATTAATTCGGAAGTGTTTAATTGCAGACGATGATTATATTGTTGTAAACAGCGATCGCAGGTTAAGGTGACGATGGTTTCTGCTTTCACCGATACTTCCAAAAAATTCCCCCCATGTCTAACCAGCAAGGTCCCCCGCACTGGTGTCAAGGTTTCTAGATCGGGGATAAAATTATCGATGATGATCACTCTTTGTCGATCAGGAGATTTGAGGAGGTGGGGGATAAAAATAGTTTCCATAGATAACTCCTGTATCATTTATCGGGTGTCAACTGCGTTAGCGAGTAACGCCACCATAATTGCTCGGTGACAATCTTTCTTTTATTAGTTTATCGCAGCCCTCGCCTCTAGAGACATAGACCAGTCCTAGACTTTGGGGTGTGGGGTGTATTTTCAGTGAACAGTGAACAGTAAACAGTAATCAGTGAACTGAAAACTCACATCTGATAACTGATAACTGATAACTGATAACTGCATTTGACAGGCTGTCTGTTGATCGATCAAGAAAGTTTCCTCAGAATTGGGAGTATATGCACAAAGGTACTCCTATGTCAACGGTTTTGAAAAATTTTCTTCCTCGCCTCGGTGGATTGGTTATGGTTGCACTGCTCTGCTCGCTTGTGCTGGGGGGATGGCCTCGGCAGGGAAAAGCGGCTCAATCAGTACATTCATCCTATTGGTTGCGATCGGGAATTGAACAACTAGAGGCGGGTAATTATCAGCAAGCTTTGCAGGATTTCAATCAGTCGCTGGAACGGGAAAATAACTTGGCCCTAGCCTACAGTAATCGTTGTTTAACTGAGATTTATTTGCAGGATTATCTCCACGCTTGGCAGGACTGCACGCGCTCTTTACAACAGCAATCCGATAATTATCTAGCCTATTTCCATCGGGGTTTAGCTTTTTATCGTTTGGGAGATTATTCACAGGCGCTGACCGATTATAACCAGACTATCCGGCTAAAACCCACCTATTATCAAGCCTATTATAATCGGGGTTTAGTTCAGGCAGCCATGAAAAATTATCCCCTTGCCCTAGCGGATTTTAATCAATCCTTGCGTCAAGTTACTAACCAGCAACCCGACACTTTAGCTACTATTTATAATGATCGAGGTTTATCTCATTTAGCCCTCCGAAATTTTACCTCAGCCAAAGCGGATTTTAATCAAGCTCTCCGGTTAAATAAAAATAACGCCTCAGCCTACTATAATCTAGCTTGTACCGCTCACCAATTAGGTGAATACGACCGCTCGATCGCTCATTTAAATCAGGCGATTGCCATCGATCCTTTTTATGCCGATGCTTATATTAGAAGGGGATTACTGCGGCATCAATTGGGTTATTATCAATCAGCTTTAGCGGATTTAAATCAAGGAGCCAATCACCTCTATCAACAGGGATTGCACCACAATTATCGGCAAATCCTCGCCCTAATCGAGCAGATTCACCAACAGTTACTTTCCCTACCATCTCCCATTGTTTAGAATAGCGATCAATATTATAAAGGAAAGCGCTTCATGGCTGTGACGGCGAGACGGGCATTATCTTTAAGGACTTGGGAAACCCGGGGAATTTGGGGAATTTGCCAGAGAACATCGACGGTGCGCCGTAATAATCGCACTAGATCTCCCTCATCGAGACTGGTATTTTCGCACAATTCTGGCCAAGATGTCCCTTGGGCCCAACGGGAGGCAATCCCCATCAGTTGGGTTTCTAACCAGACAGGAATAGTGATATCGTAGCGAGATTGAGCTTGATAGAGCAAACGGCGAACTTCTCGCAGACCGGGGGAATTTTCCTCTCCTTGTCGCAAAATATCGATAACTTCTGGCACAGGCGGGTAATTGCACCAAGTATCGGGGCGAGGGGGTTCCGTAATCATAGCGCTGATGGCGGCGGCTAGTTGGCTAGGAGTCAATCGGTCCAAATCTCCGGACATCATCGCTAATCCTAACCAGAGTTCATTTTCCCCGCGAATAGTGGCCGCCGCTTCTCCGAGGGGAGTGGGCAAATAACCTTCTAATGCTTGGAATTCCCGCAAAATCTCGATTAGATTCAGAAATTCTTCCCAGTAGTAGGATTTACGCGATTGTTGTTTTTGGTATTTAATCTGGGTCTTGTGCAACTTATCGCGAGCAATCTCTCGATCGTAGTATAATTTCATCAATCGCCCCGGATTTTTGCGTTTTTGCAGGGGATGAGCGGCAATTTGACTATTGACAATTTCAATTTTTTGTGATTGTGTTGCCAGTTCCGCCACTGGTGGGATGCCCTGCACTTGTTGGGGGATTAAATTGGCGATCGCCTGAGTATTTTCCTCACCCTTGCGCCAACCCCCTAGGGAAACAGCTTCTAGGGAAGGGGGTATCAGTTCGCCTAATGCCGCAGGAGGGAGAAAACCTCGATCGATCTCGCTAATATCGGCATAGGCGGCTAAATACCAGCGATTATCACTGCCTAAACAAACAAGGGTTCGCACCTGACCGGCTCCGTGCAGGGTATTGACAAAGATAGCGGGGACGGGGGCGGGGACCTTAATATGTTTGCCCTTGAGATGGAGGATAGTTCCGACGGGAATATTCGGCAATTTTAGATGTATTTCCTGTCTTTTCTGTGCCTCTGACTGACTAGCGAGGATTTTATACAGTCTTTCTTCTTCCCGCAGTCTTTCCCGTAGCTTTTCGTAACTATAGACCTGCTCCCGTTCGATACCGGCTAACTCCATATCCAACTTGGCTAATTCGGTGGTTAAGGCGGTAATCTGTTGTCGTTCGGGGCTTAACTTCAAACGAGCGAGATATTCCGCGAAACTGCGCTCTAAGAGGTCTTTTACCTCCTCTAGACTGTGTTTTTGCAGGAGATTTAAGACCATGCCGTAACTGGGCGCAAAACAGCTTTGCAGGGGTTCTGGTTGGGCGGTGGCCAGAAAAGCCGCTTCTTTTGCCCCTTCAAAGGGCGTTTGTACTGTCACCACATGGCCCACCGCGTCCATTCCCCGGCGACCGGCCCGGCCGGCAATCTGGACAAATTCCGAGGGAGTCAGCATACTATGGCCATCATCGGTGCGCTTGGAGAGGGCCGAGATAACGGTGGTGCGGGCGGGCATATTAATCCCGGCCGAGAGGGTAGCGGTGGCAAAAACCACCTTAATTAAACCAGCTTCAAAGAGTTGTTCGACTAATTCTTTCCAGAGGGGTAAAATCCCGGCATGGTGAACACCACAGCCCCGGGTGAGGGGTTCCACTTGGTCGGCCCGCACCAATTGGGAAGCACTAGCCAGGAATTCAAACAGTTGGTTTTTCGTCTCGGGGTCGGCGGTTAAGAGGCTGAGGAGTTGCTCGTCAGACTGGGGGTTATTAGCGAAAAAAGCCAGTAATTTTTGGTGTAGGGGCGGATTTTCGACGGCAAAGAAGGAAAGGGCGAGTTCTTGCAGATTGGGATTATCTTCCAGAAAGAAAATGAGTAACCGGTAGTAAATGGCTCTAGCTTCTTCTGGATTAACGAGATTGAGGTTTTTTAGCTCTCGAATCGCCTGATCGCAACCTTTCCGACTGAAAATGACGTAAATGGCCGGGAGCATATCCTTGTCCCGCAGAGTGGTGACAATCGAGGCGATGGTGGGACAATCTTCTCGTTTTAAGCGTCGGGGTTTGCCGTGGCCGACTTTTGAGCGTAGTTTCGGGTTAACTTTGCTCTGTTTTGGGTCGAGCAGCGGGAATAATCCCTCTTTATTGGCGAAATAAAAGCGCAGGGGGACGGGGCGAAAATCGGAGTTAATTAGCTCGCAGCTGGAGGTCTGTTTATTGTCGCCGGATTGGGGCAGTTGCCGCACCCAGTTAATCCAGTCGGTGAGTTCCCCCGGGTTGCCGATGGTGGCGGAGAGGGCCACTAATTGGATACTAGGGGGACAGTAGATAATTGATTCTTCCCAAACGGTGCCGCGACCTCGATCGCTGATATAGTGACATTCATCGAGAACTAGGGTTTCCACGTTTTCTAGGGAAGTGCCTACCTCACCAATCGGAGTTTGGTACAGCATATTGCGAAAAATTTCTGTAGTCATGACTACAATTAATGCTGAAGGGTTGATCACCACATCGCCGGTAATCAATCCCACTTCGGCAAACAGCAGCGGGGAATCCTCATCGCCATCGGTGGGGGTACGACCGAATTTTTCTTGAAAATCCCGGAATTTTTGGTTAGAAAGAGCTTTCAGGGGAGTGGTGTAGAAAACCCGTTTGCCCCTTTCGAGGGCGCGATAGATAGCGTATTCTCCGATTAAGGTTTTGCCGGAACCCGTGGGAGCGCAGACAACCACTGATTTACCGGCAGCGAGGGCCGCGATTGCCGATTGCTGGAAGTCGTCGAGTTTAAAGGGAAAAATGGTTTTGATATCCAAAGAAGTAGGGTTGAGGGACTCTTTCACGTCAAGTCTAAGAGGAGAAATTTTCTTAATTGTGGCTATTCTGGCTGGCTTTTTTTATTCTAGTCGAAAAAAGCGGACTTCTAGAAACTAGGGATAAGCTTAACCTTTGGGGGCGATGCCCAATCCCATCATACTTCATCTGTATAAGAAATGCTGTATCACTAATAAGTAGGTAGGCGTTAAAAGTTGTCAGATCCCCCCGCCTATCGGCACCCCCCTTATCAAGGGGGGCAGGGGGGATCGAACCTAAAATCCATTTTTAATTTAATTATAACCAGCTACTTAATTGTATCTCTATTTTGTCCTTAGCTTGATTAATTATATCTACTGATCATGATTAAATTTCGTCCTGAAGACTGTCTAGTTTTATTGGTTGATGATGTCAGTCAAAATCTCCAATTGGCTCTGGAGATTCTTAATTCTGCTGGTTATGCCACCATTTTTGCTAGTAGTGTTAAACAGGCAATAGAACGAGTAAAAACTGCTAATCCTGACCTAATTCTTCTTGACTTAATGATGCCAAAAAAGCGGGGGCTAGAACTTTGCCGAAGACTAAAAAGCGATAATTTATACGCTCATATCCCGATTATTTTTGTAACAGATAGTAACAAAAAAGAAGATATTATCAATGCTTTTAATTCTGGGGCTGTGGACTATATAAATAAACCCTTTCATAGTTGGGAACTGTTAGCCAGAGTTAAAATTCATTTAGAAATGAAAAAAACTCAAGAAGAACTTAAAAATATCAACTCTCAACTAGAAAAGCTAGTCAGAACTGATAGCCTAACTGGGGTCAATAATCGTCGAGAGATTCTCGCCTTGGGCGAGAAAGAATTTCAACGATGTCATCGTTATCATCGTTATTTTTCGGTTTTAGTCATCGATATAGACTATTTTAAACATATTAACGATACCTTTGGTCATCTCCTAGGAGACAAAACTTTAATTACTGTGGCTGGGGCAATTAAAAACTGTCTGCGTCAAGTGGATAGTTTTGGGCGCTTTGGGGGCGAGGAATTTGTCGCTATTCTCCCAGAAACTAATCTTGAATATGCCGCTACCACAGCCCAGCGCATTTGTCAAGTAATTAACAAGTTAAATATTGAAATTGATCGACAAAAAGTGCGAGTTACTGCTAGTATTGGTGTGGCAACATTTAGCCCTGAAGATAATAATCTAGAAGCGGTAATCGAGCGGGCTGATCGTGCCATGTTCGCCGCTAAAAATCAAGGTAGAAATCGAGTTAGTCCAGGTAAAACAGTATGAAAAATTTATTATTTATTCTTGGTTTTCTGCTCTTAGGTGTAGCCCCAAGTTTGAGTGCCGATCTCGATACGATTATACGCCGGGGAAAATTAATTGTCGCTGTCAAAAATAATCTCCCTCCCCTCGCTTTCCTTGATTCCCAGGGCAATCTGCAAGGATTGGAAATCGACATCGCTAAACGTCTAGCGGCAGAAATTCTCGGTTCTGACAGTGCTATTATTCTCCAACCCGTTAGTAATCAAGAACGTTTACAGGTGGTTATTGATGATCGGGTGGATTTAGCGATCGCTCGTGTGGCGATTACTGCCGCACGTCAGCGCTTAGTGGATTTTAGCCCCTTTTATTACCTCGATAGCAGCGGTTTTGTGACGAAAAACCCGCAATTGCAGCGTTTAGAAGACTTAGCTAACTCTAGAATCGCCGTACTCAACGGCTCGACGACAATCGCCCTTGTGCGTTCCAATTTGCCTAACGCTACCCTGCGCGGGGTTGCTTCCTATCAAGAAGCTTTTAATTTACTGGAAACGGGGGAAATAGACGCTTTTGCGGCCGATAATAGCCTTTTAACCGGTTGGGTGCGGCAATTCCCCAATTATCGTCAATTACCGATCCAGTTGGGGGCGATCGCTCTAGGAGTCGTTCTCCCTAAAGGTTTACAGTACCAAAGTCTCCGAGAACGCGTCAATCAAGCGATCGAGCGGCTAGAATCCACCGGCTGGTTAGCAGAACGGGTGAACTATTGGGGCCTCCCCCTGAGAATTCGGGAAATGGAGAGATAGGGAGAGGGGTGTGGGGTGTGGGGTGTGGGGAGATGGGAGTTTTTTGCTGTGAGCAGTGAACGGTGAACAGTGAACTGAAAACTCAAATCTGATCACTGATAACTGATCACTGATAACTGACTAAATCCTGCTATAATCTGAGGGAATAAGTATAAAAATATTAATTGCTCGATCGCTAATTATGGAAGATACCCTGCCGCTTATTTACGTTTCTGGATTGCTAATTTTCGTGATTGGTTTAGGAATTTTTGTCATCGTGCAAATCGTTAAAACCCGTCGAGTGGAAGGAACCTTTAACAAGCTACAAAAAAAATTGCAAAAAGAAAAAGGTACGGCTAAAGATTACTATGAATTAGGGAGTCTGTATCTGGATAAAAAACTCTATGTTCAAGCATTGAGTTTACTACAAAAGGCTTTAAAAATCTCTGAGGAAGAAAGCATCGAACCAGAAAATCAAGCTCTAATCTACAATGCGCTCGGTTTTTCCTATTTTGCCCAAGAACAATTAGAATTAGCGATTCGTAACTATAAAGAAGCAATTAAACTTTATCCTGAATACTCGATCGCTCTCAATAATCTTGGCAATGTTTACGAAAAGAAACAAATGGCTAAAAAAGCTCTCGAAACCTACGAAGAAACTCTCAAATTTGATCCTAATAATACCGTAGCGAAAAAGCGAGCCGAATCCCTGCGTAAACGCTTCGCCGAATCGAAATAGTTTTGACTACTGATCAAATTCTTTTTAGAGATCGAAGATTCTTCGATCTCTTTCTTTATTTCAAGCCATAAAACACCACGATTAAAACTGGGGTTAAAATCGTCAAAATTAAATTTAGGGGCGCACCCAAACGGGTAAAATCGAGGAATTTATAGCCGCCTGGTGCATAAACCATGGTGTTAGTTTGATAGCCAATCGGTGTTAGATAACTATTAGAAGCAGCAAAGGTGACAGCATACATAAAAGCCAAAGGATTTAAACCCAAAGTTTTCGCCACTTCCACGGCGACGGGAATCATTAACACCACGGCGGCGTTATTAGAGAGGATTTCAGTTAAAACTGAGGTAATTAGATAGAAGAAAACTAATATCCAAAACCCCGAAAGATGGCCGCCGATAGCCACTAAATTATCTGCTAACCATTTAGTCGTTCCTGAGTTATCCATGGCAGTACCCAGGGGAATTAAACCCGCTAATAAAAAGATAATATCCCAACGAATGGAACCATAGACTTCACCCGGTTTTAGACAGCCAGTAATTACCATTAAAACCACCCCGACTAAACTGGTGACGAGAATTGGTTGAATATCAAAAGCAGCAATAATAATCACCAACAAAGTAATTATTATTGCAATAATCCCCTTATCCTTTCGCAGAGATTCGATATCTTTTTCTTCTAAGACTAATAATTCTCGCGTGGTTTGTAAACCAATAAAACTCTGTTTTGGTCCCTGAACCAAGAGCAAATCGCCAAACTTTAAAGGAATTTTCCCCAATCTTCCTTGTAGTAATTCTGAACCACGCCGAATCGCTAAAACCGTTGCGTTATAACGCTGACGGAATTTCAAATCTTTTAAAGTTGTCCCAATTAAACGGGAATTAGATAGAATCAAAACCTCGGCTAATTTTTCCTCACCTGTAGTAATTGTCGATTCAATATCTCCTTTCTGAAATTTGACATCGGCAAAGATTTCTAAGCCTCGTTCATCTTTAATTTTTAATAGTTCTTCCCGACTACTATGAACGATTAAAATATCGCCAGCATTGAGAACTTTATCGGCTAAAGGTTGGGATAAATGTACCTTATTTCTGATTAATTCCAACACATCAAAATTAAACTTTCTTTGTAGTCCACTTTGAGATAAAGTTTGACCGATAAGATTAGAACGAGGGCTAATAATTACCTCACTCAGATATACTTTAGAACCGTAATCATCGTCTAAAAATTCCCCCGTGGAAGATTTGCGATCAGGTAATAATTTGGGGGCAAAAATTGTTAAATAAATCAAACCTGCTAAAAAAGTTACTACTCCTAAAGCAGTGAATTGAAATAAGCTAAATTCCCCATAACCCAGCTTGGCAGAAATACCACTAGCGAGAATGTTTGTAGAAGTTCCTACCACCGTAATCATCCCCGCTAAAACCGTCGCGTAGGAAAGGGGAATTAATAACTTAGAAGGGGAAATTTTTTGTTTTTTACACCAATCTTCAACGATAGGTAAAAAGATCGCCACCACTGCCGTGTTATTAATAAAAGCACTAATTGGCCCCACTAATGCCCCTAGGACAAATACCTGTTGGTGGGGACTTTTGCCCCCCCAAACCAGCAAGCGATCGCGAATTACTTGAATCACTCCCGTGCGGGTAATTCCGGCACTAAGCACAAACATCGCCATCACTGTCACCGTGGCAGAATTACTAAACCCGGCGATACCTTCTTCGGGAGTAACTAAACCCAAAAGAATCAGGACAATCGCCACGCATAAAGCGGTTAAATCTACCGGTAGCCATTCCGCCACGAAAGCGACTAAAGCAACGACTAAAACCGTTAAAGTCAGAATAATTGGTGTTGGCATTGATTTATTTTTTCGTCATGAACCAGCGAATAAATAACTTCTCCAACTCGATCCAAACAAACATTAAGGCACTAAATCCAAAACAGATTAATAATTCCGTGCCACTAATCCATTGAGTGCCGAAGAAGCTTTGTAGAGGAGGAGCATAAATTAACAACAATTGTAGGATCGTTGTCAAGCCCACGGCGGCAATAATGTAAGGATTAGAGAAGGGATTCATTTGCACAGCTAACTGGGTATGGGAACGCACCGCTAAAGCATGACCCATTTGTGCTAAACAGAGGGTAGTAAATACCATGGTTTTCCAGCGTCCGGGATCTCCGATTTCGGGGGTTGCCTGAGTATATTGGTAAGCCCAGTACATCATAATAATGGTCAGAATCGCAAACACCACACCGATGCGAATCATATACCAACCCAAACCGCGAGCAAAAATGCTTTCCCGGGGGCTAAAAGGTGGACGTTTCATCACATTAGGTTCGGCGGGTTCCATTGCCAAAGCCAGAGCCGGTAAACCGTCGGTGACAAGGTTCATCCAGAGGATTTGCAAGGGAGAAAGGGGGACACCGCCTAAACCGAGCAGCGGAGCCGCTGCAATCGTTAAAACCTCGCCAATATTACTGCCGAGAATGTATTTAATAAAGCGCCGAATGTTGCTGTAAACCACGCGCCCTTCTTCGGTGGCGGCGACGATGGTGGCAAAATTATCATCCAGCAAAATCATATCACTGGCTTCTTTGCTGACATCGGTTCCCGTAATGCCCATGGCGATGCCGATATCCGCTTGTTTTAGTGCCGGAGCATCATTGACTCCATCCCCCGTCATGGCGACAAATTTGCCCCGTTTTTGCAAAGCTTGGACGATTCTCAGCTTATGTTCGGGAGAAACGCGAGCATAGACGCTCACACCATCTACCTCTGCCTCTAGGTCATTCTGAGACATTTTTTCTAATTCTTTACCCGTGATTACTCGCTCCCCGGGGGCAGCAATGCCTAATTCAATGGCGATCGCCTTGGCCGTTAATTGGTGATCCCCGGTAATCATAATCGGACGAATTCCCGCTTGACGACAGAGGGCAACCGCTTCTTTAACTTCTTTGCGGGGTGCATCGAGCATTCCCACCAATCCCAACCAAACCAGGGATTGTTCCTCACTATCTTCTCTTTCCGCTTCTGGCACTTCTGTCATCGGTTTATAGGAAAAACCTAAGACTCGTAGGCCATTACCCGCCATTTCGTCATTTTGTGCCAAAATACGGCTTCTTTGTGCTTCTGTTAAGGGTTGACTTTCCGCCCCAACTTGGATCAGAGAACAGCGTTCGAGAATTAATTCTGGTGAGCCTTTGGTAAACATTAAATAGGCAGAATCCCCCAAACCTAACTGGGCATTCTCACAGATTACTGACATTCTCTTTCGTTCGGAAGAAAAGGGAAATTCGCCTAAACGAGGGCTTTTTGGTTCCAATGCTTCCCGATATAGTCCTCCTTTACCCGCCAAAGTCAGTAAAGCTCCTTCGGTGGGATCGCCTAAAATTGACCATTCTTGCGCTTTATTTTGCAAAAGTGCATCATTACACAGCACACAAGCCTTTAAAATTGCCTGTAGTTCGGGATCACTTTCACTAGCACCATTAAACTCACCGATAGGCGCGTAACCTTCCCCCGTGACAGTAATTGTCTGCCCGGAAGTATTGACTTTCTGCACCACCATTTTATTTTGAGTTAAAGTTCCGGTTTTATCGGAGCAAATCGTCGTTACCGAGCCTAAAGTTTCCACTGCCGGCAATTTACGAATTAAAGCTTGTCTTCTCACCATTCTTTGGGTTCCAATTGCCAAAGTCACCGTTACCACTGCCGGTAAACCTTCGGGAACAACGGCCACAGCCATACTGAGGGAAGTTTCGAGGAATGATTCAAAAAACTGCCAACCAAAGCGAATTACGCCCCCAAGCACGACTACAGCCACTAAAGCTAGGGAACTACTCACTAAAACGTTACCTAACTGCGACATTCGCTGCTGTAGGGGAGTTGGTTCACTTTCTACTCCTTGCAACAAAGCGGCGATTTTACCGATTTCCGTGTCCATTCCCGTCTTGGTAATCGCCACTTTCCCCCGCCCCTGTACTACCTCTGTACCCTGATAGACGAGGTTAATGCGATCGCCTAAAGAGGCATCTTCCGGTAAAACCTTTTGTGCTTGTTTATTCACCGATTCCGCTTCCCCCGTGAGGGCAGCTTCCCGGATTTGCAGGTTTTGTGCTTCTAATAATCTGCCATCGGCTGCAATTTGTACCCCCGCTTCCAGTAACATGATATCCCCGGGGACAAGTTCCTTGGCCGCCACTTCAAAGGTGCTACCATTACGGATAACCCGGACTTTCGGCGAGGATAACTGCTTAAGGGCTGCTAATGCCTTTTCTGCCCGACTTTCCTGTAAATATCCTAAAATACCGTTTAAAATAACAATTGTAAAAATAGCGATCGCATCTTTGGGAAATTCCCCTTTTTTCAGATCCAAAACTGCCGAAACCACCGCCACGGCAATCAGCATCACTAACATAATGTTAGTAAACTGTTCCCATAAAATCATTAACGGGCTACGTCCCCCCGTTTCTTTTAGTTCATTTAACCCGAAAATATCTTTTCTTTTAACAATTTCGGCCTCTATTAAGCCAGTTTCCCCATTGGTTCTCAGGATTTCGAGGGTTTGTTCCCCAGTTAAATTATGCCAAGCACGATTATTCTCTATTTCCGAGACTTGAGGTGACGTAGTGGGAAAAGTCATAGCGATCGATTGAAGAGGGTGTACGCGTGAACTAAAAAGGTAAGCGAATTAAGCTAATTACATATCACAATATCAGTTATCAGTTATCAGTGACCAGTAAGCAGTTATCAGTGAGCAGTAAGCAGTCATCAAGGAAGTGGGGAGACCACTTCGTGCGCGTTGCGGGGGGAGAATAAATAAAAATAATCTCCTGCCTTTTGCCTCCTGCACCCTGCCTTCTCGACAATCTGAAAAAAAATGTAACGAAATGTGAAGTATAATAGCGAATGTGATAGAGACAAAACATTAGAGAGTAGATAAGAAACGATGCGAGTTGCGATCGCTGGTGCGGGACTAGCCGGATTATCTTGTGCGAAATACCTTGTCGATGCGGGACATACGCCCATCGTACTGGAACGTCGCGATGTATTAGGGGGAAAAATTGCCGCTTGGAAAGATGCCGATGGGGACTGGTACGAAACCGGTTTACACATCTTCTTTGGCGCTTATCCCAATATGCTGCAATTATTCAAGGAATTAGGTATAGAAGATCGTTTACAGTGGAAAGAACACTCGATGATCTTCAATCAGCCGGAAAAACCGGGGACCTATTCGCGGTTTGACTTCCCTGATATTCCCGCCCCAATTAACGGTATTGTTGCCATTCTTCGCAATAATGATATGTTAACTTGGGAGGAAAAAATTAAATTTGGACTCGGTTTACTCCCTGCCATTGTTAAAGGACAAAGTTACGTCGAGGAGATGGATAAATATTCTTGGTCAGAATGGTTAGAGAAACAAAACATCCCCCCTAGGGTAGAAAAAGAAGTGTTTATCGCTATGTCGAAAGCCCTAAACTTTATCGATCCTAACGAGATTTCCGCCACAATTCTACTAACAGCCCTCAACCGCTTTTTACAGGAGAAAAACGGCTCAAAAATGGCTTTTCTCGACGGTTCACCCCCGGAAAGACTCTGCCAACCTTTAGTCGATTACATCACCGCTAGAGGTGGCGAAGTGCGCTTGAATGCCCCTTTAAAAGAAATTCTGTTAAATGAAGATGGCACGGTTAAAGCCTTCTTAATGCGCGGTTTAGACGGTGGGGAAGATTATCTTTTTGAAGCCGATATTTATGTTTCGGCGATGCCTGTAGATCCTTTAAAAGTTTTGATGCCTAAGCGTTGGCAAGAAGATAAATTCTTTCAAAAATTAGAAGGATTAGAAGGAGTTCCCGTCATTAATTTACACCTTTGGTTTGATCGCAAACTAACCGACATCGATCATTTATTATTCTCCCGTTCGCCCTTACTCAGTGTTTATGCTGACATGAGCAACACCTGTAAAGAATACGCTAACCCCGATCGCTCGATGTTAGAATTAGTTCTCGCTCCCGCTCACGATTGGATTACTAAATCCGATGAAGAAATTATCGCCGCCACGATGAAAGAATTAGAAAAACTCTTTCCTCAACATTTTACGGGCGATAATCCCAGTCAATTGTTAAAATATCATCTGGTGAAAACTCCCCGATCGGTTTATAAAGCCACCCCCGGCCGACAAGCTTATCGACCTTCTCAGAAAACTCCGATCGAGAATTTTTATCTCGCCGGTGACTATACCATGCAAAAATATTTAGGAAGCATGGAAGGAGCGGTTTTATCGGGGAAATTAGCGGCAGCAGTGATCAGCAAAGATCACCCCGCAGCACCCCTAAACCCGAATAAAACCCAATCCACACCAGTGTCCAGCGCTCGTTAATTCTCTGGCTAGGGACTAATGACGAAAATGGCCTTGAGTGAGACAATGCTATATCATTAGCCACAGTTCGCCGTTAATCTAAGTCAATCATTCCGCCCCAGCAGAATGCTCCAATTGCCAAAACCGACCCACCCCACCAAACCCCTCGTCTCCCTTGCGGAGTCCTACGAACTCTGTCGCCGGATTACAGAGAAGTATTCCAAAACGTTTTATCTCGGTACTCTCCTGATGCCGAAAGCAAAACGTCAAGCGATCTGGGCAATTTATGTCTGGTGTCGTCGTACCGATGAACTGGTCGATGGCCCCCAAGCCCGGTTAACTACACCTGAAACCCTCGATTTATGGGAAAAACAGCTAGAAACCGTCTTTTCTGGGGTTGCCCTCGAGGATGCCGATGTCGCTCTCGTGGATACTCTAGAAAAGTTCCCCATGGATATCCAACCCTTTCGGGATATGATCGCCGGGCAACAGATGGACCTCTATCGCAGTCGTTATCAAACCTTTGATGAACTAAAACTGTACTGCTATCGGGTGGCAGGGACGGTGGGGTTAATGTCCAGCGCGGTGTTAGGATTGGAAGATGGCGATCGCTCGGCTCCTTGGCGGCGCCATCAAAGCGTCTATATTCCCCAAGAAGAAGCGATCGATCTCGGTATTGCCAATCAATTAACCAATATTTTGCGGGATGTGGGGGAAGATGTCCATCGTGGCCGGATTTATCTACCTTTAGAGGATTTAGAGCGTTTTAACTACAGCGAAGACGATTTACTCAAAGGGGTTAATGATGACCGTTGGAAGGGGTTAATGCGCTTCCAAATTGAGCGGGCCCGTTATTACTACGATTCCGCCGAAAGGGGGATTCGCGCCCTTAATCCCGATTCCCGTTGGCCGGTTTGGGCGGCTTTACTGCTTTATCAAGGCATTTTAGACGTAATTGAAGCAAATAATTATGATGTCTTCGCCCGTCGTGCCTTCGTGCCTTTAGCCAAGAAAATGCTCTATCTACCCGTGGCTTGGTTGCGATCGCAGGCGTTATAAAAATGCGACGGGTTTTGTCCCTTGCCGACTCCACCCGTCGAGTCTTACCTAGGGTTTGCGGCAAAAAGTTTTTCGTGGGGGCAGGGTGTGGGGTGTGGGGTGTAGGGTTTTACCGATTTTGAGGGGGTCAATTACCCAATTTTCAGGGAAAAAGTCCCTGAATTCTCCCCCCGATCACTCCCATATCCGGTACTTTTCGATTTCCCAAAAGTCTAAAAGTCTTACCCAACAAGGTTTTTAGATTTATTCAGCCAACCCTAACTATTAAGTTTTCCCAATTCAGCTGCTTAACTTGGGTTTGGTTTTTCAGCGCGATTTAGGAGTCACCAACCAGAAGGGTCCAGTTTCCGTGCAGGGAACATCTCGATCGGTTTCGTAAACCACAAGACCATCTTGCCGATCCAAAACTAACGCTTCTCCTAGACGGACGTAGGAGATAAACGGGCCGAGATAGCGGACGACAGGCTCATCGCTACAGGCCGGCAACACCCTCTCGTTAAAATACTCCCATCCCACATCCTCGACGCTTTCATAGTAGCGGATGCTGAGATCATCGATCGCTTTCCCCGGAAAACGTTCTCGGATAGCTGACCGGAGAAATTCTGGCAGCGGTCGATCGGGCGATAATAATGTTCCAGATTTCATGGCTTTTCCCCCTAAAACTAAAGGAAGCGGGAAACTCTGACAAGTGCCTCCCCCATCGGGACTATTCACTTCCGCTCCCCACCCCGTCAATTTTTTACTAGGGATGGAAGCCAGCGCGGGGAGTTCCCTTGTATTCATTGTAACAAATTTCCCCGCAAGGGTTCGGGGCGATACCGTGAAAACAGGTTCTCTGGATTTTTCGTTACAAAGATTGACAAATTTATCCCTTGATTTTGGCGATAATAATAATTACCAGGCGACAAGCCCGAAAAAATAATGGAAATAGGGAAAGACGGACGAGGCTGGGACTAACTAACTGGCAATAATGATAGCGAGAAAAGAAGTGGTTTAGTGGTGCTGAATTCTCGTTCCCGATCATTTAGGAGGTAGGAAAGATGACAATTTATGTCACCCGCGAGGGGGATAAACTGGTGGCCGATTCCCCACTGGAATTGGTGGAAAAATTACAACAATGTCAGGGTACAATGACGGAAACAAGACAGGACTTCATGACTCGGATGGCCAAGAAGATGGTGGCCAGCCAAGGCGTTACCGTTCCTATCACCGACCCGGAGAATTTTATCGCCGAGCTAATCCACAACGATTTTCTGAGCGTGGTGGACAGTATTGATGGCTAAAAGTCGGACGGGGAATTGGCGGCAAAACTTGGCCCCTAGGGTTCCTAATACTTAACCCCACTACCCTAGGTCAAAAAGCAAAATTTCCGAGTCTTCTAGAGATTGAATAGCCAAAGAGGTTTCCTCGCTAATTGCCGCTCCATCCCCCACTTGTAAATGCACGCCATTCACGGTTATTTGCCCTCTAGCCACCTGTAACCAGCCATAACGACGGGGAGCTAAGGAATGGGTGAGGGACTGGTCTAGGGGCAAAATTCCCGCGTAGAGATTAACGTCTTGATGGACTTTAACCGCGTTGCCAGCACCGGTGGGAGAGGCGATTAATTGTAGGGTATGGGGAGAAAATTCGATCGCTTTTTGTTCATAACTGGGTTCTAGGTTTTTTTGGTCGGGAATAATCCAAATTTGCAGAAGATAGAGGGGATTAGTGGCAGAATGATTAAATTCACTGTGTTTTATCCCTGTTCCCGCGCTCATCCGTTGAATTTCACCGTGTCGAATCAGGGAACCTGTGCCGAGACTGTCTTGGTGTTCTAGTTCTCCCTCTAAAACATAGGTTAAAATCTCCATATCGTGGTGTCCGTGGGTGTGAAATCCTTTTCCCCCAATCACTTTATCTTCGTTAATAACTCTGAGACTCCTAAAATTAATCTGTTGGGGATCATAATATTGGGCAAAAGAAAAAGTATGATAGGTATCTAACCAACCATAGTTAGCGTGGCCTCTTTCCTCCGCTTTGCGTATAGTAATCATCAGTTTTCCTCTTTTTTATCTCTATATTCCCAGTCTATAAAATATTGCCAAAGTTGCCTATTCTTTAACCGCTTTCGGAGAAACCCTAAAACCGATTATTCTGCCAATGCACCAATTAGGAATTGAGAAAAATACTGGACTTTAAGGTTTTAAATTTCCTCCTCGAATAAACCAAGTAATTGTGGTGCTGGTAAAAGCAGTGATAGCGACAATAGCTATTTGTTTCCAGTTTTTTAATTTCCCAACTTTCTCGATTAAATCGGGAATTTTTTGGGTTAATACTGCTTGGGATTGAATTGTTCCTTCAATTTTAGCTGTGATAATTTTGACTTCCGTGATTTCTTTGTGTAGGTTAATAAATTGCTTGTTATTTTCTTCTCTCAGGGTTTCTATTTGTTGGCGATTATCTTCCTTTAGCGTATCAATTTGCTCACGGGTTTCTTCTCGCAGGGAAGTTATTTGCTCGCGGGTTTCTTCTCGCAGGGAAGTCATTTGCTCGCGGTTTTCCTGTCGCATTGCCGAGAGTAAGTCTTTCAATTCTTGAATATCATTGCTGGTAACAGTAGTCATAGAATTAACCCCAAGAGAATCTATTTAACCAGCATCTTTTAATTTTATTATACTTCACTGACGCTAAAAAGGTCAAATTCATCAAATTTAATTACCTCGGAGTCAGGATAACGAGTATCAAAACGATAACTGCTCACGGTTCCTTTTTCTGTATCTAAAATGCTAAAAACCGTTACATCATTACTGGCAATATAGGGTAAAGGTTGATTAACCCAATCCACTAGAGGAGCAATGTTTGGGATAATTGCTGGTAATCTATTGGGATTACCGATCGCCGCATAATTTCTATCGAGAGGTACAGGACGTTTTTTATCACCTAAATAAGCACCATAACTATTACCAACGTTAGAAGATTCGAGAAAATTCATACCCTTAGGACTAAGAAAACGATTCCATAAATGAGAATGACCATAAAAAACCAAATTAACCTTGGCTGATTCTAATAAGGGAATTAGATCACGAATAATATAATCATTTTCTTGAGGATAATCATAACGTACTGATCTAACTTTTCCCGTGACATCCCGTTGAATTGTCGGCACGGGATCGGTGTAGGGTGGCACGATATTTCCTCCTAGGGTATGGGGAGGATGATGAAACATAACTACCTTATATTTAGCCTCTTGAAATTCTCGACTATTTAACTCTTTTTCTAACCATTGATATTGAGGACTACCCTGAGCAATTGGCTCAAAAATATGCTGACCGTAACCCCAGCGATCTCGTCTATCTAAGTCTCTTTGATTTTCGTAATATCTTCCCCTTGCACTGGGTTCTAAATTGGGATTTCTCCAGATATTAGTAACATATAAAACCACTAAACGAACATCGCCAAAGGTCAGAGAATAATATTTATTTTGAGGCAAAGAAAAAATTTCTTCGTAGGTTTCTACGTTAAAAGCATTATTTTTTAACCAGGTTTCATTAATTGCTGCTGTTTCCTCTGCTAGTTGTTTAGCAATAAATTCAGGAATAGCATCTTCAAACTGTTCATTTAAACCTCTGGAATTAGAAAATCTGCCCATAACTTCATGATTAC
This sequence comes from Microcystis sp. M144S2, assembly GCF_020246065.1. Lineage (NCBI taxonomy): Bacteria > Bacillati > Cyanobacteriota > Cyanophyceae > Chroococcales > Microcystaceae > Microcystis > Microcystis sp. M144S2. The sequence goes on along the minus strand of NZ_JADBTR010000191.1, from coordinate 3,049 downwards.
CAATCGCAGGAAATAAGGGGGCATTTTGAATAATTTCTCCCCCTTTATAAATAGTCTGAATACCATTCTTGGTAAGAGTATAATTAGCACGACCTTGTAAACAGGGAAAGAATGCCCCACCACGACTATCATCAAACCATTCGGAAGCTCGATCGGGTATATTAACTAAATCTCCTGCTAAAAAAACTGCATCTACCTGTCCAATAGTTTCGCTAACTTTTTGCAAATTAGCGGCAGTCATAGGCATTAATTGATGATCGGAAGTGAGCAGAATTTTGAGATTAGTTCCTTTTTTGGGTCTTGGGGTAAGGGTATAAATATCACTTCTAATCGCTGTATTTTCCTGAAAACTGGTGACTTGATAGGGAATCCTTTCCCCTGGATTTAAATCAGTAATTTCGGCCTGATGTCGCCAGATTTCTCGATCGCTTAAAGATTGATAAGCTTCAAGGGTTCTCGATTGAGCATCTTCTCTAACTCTAGTTAATTTGCTAGTGCGAGCGGGGGCCATTTTCTCTAGTTTTTCCCCGTAGCGCACCTGATGACCAGTGCCAAAAAATTCCGTAAACCAAATCACTTGTATTGATGTTTCGGTGGGTAATTGTAAAAAAGGTTCGGTTAAAAGTTGATCCTTGTTCATTGTCGCTAAAAGATAACTGCTGTGCTGCATTTAAACAGTCTTAAGGAATAATTGAGATAGTCCACAACTTCACCGGTAATAACTAGCAGATTCCCTATTTTATCGGCTAATCTAAAACCTTAGACTCTAACTGCTGCCGTTGCCAGAGATTTTGATAGACTCCGGGGAATGCGATTAACTCTTCGTGGGTTCCCATCTGGACAATTTCTCCGCGATCCATGACAAAAATGCGATCAGCAGTGGCAGCGGCCAATAATTGATGGGAGATAAAAATCACGGTTTTTTGGCTTTCTTGGCTGAGATTTTCTAAAATAGCCGTGGCCGTTTGATTATCGACGCTAGATAGGGCATCATCAAGGATTAAAATCGGTGCTTGGATGGCTAAAGCGCGCGCTAAAGAGACCCGTTGACGTTGACCCCCGGAAAGAGTAATCCCACGTTCTCCCACTAAAGTTCCGTATTTTTGCGGGAAATTCTCGATTTCCTCCTCAATTCTCGCTTGTTTGGCCGCCGATTTCACTGCTGGAAAATTCAGCAGCGGATCGCCGTAACGGATATTATCTTCAATGGTGGTACTAAATAAAAAACTTTCTTGGGGAACATAAGCGATCGCTTTTCGCAGATCTTCAAGAGCAATTTGAGTGACATCTTGATCATCAATAAATAACTGTCCTTCCGCAATATCCAAAAGACGGGGAATAGCGTTAGCAAGGGTAGATTTTCCCGACCTGATCGCACCGACTACCGCTACCATTTCCCCCGGATTAATGGTAAAAGAAAGAGATTTTAAGGCGGGTTCCCTAGCATCAGGATAGGAAAAAGTCAAGGCTTTGGCGGTAATTTTTCCTTGAATATTTTTTAGGTGAATACAATCGGCATTGTCTTTAATTTTAGCCTCGGCTAATAGGATAGTTTCCAGGCGATCAATACTCACTTCTCCCTGTTGGTAGGCAGTAATAGTAAAACCTAATAAAGCAGTGGGAAAAACTAATCTTTCCGCCAAAATTAACAGAGCAATAAAGTCCCCAATGGTGATATTACCCGCTATAATTTGTCTAGTACCCAGGGCAAGCAAGGCCAATAAACTTACATAGGCTAAAGCTTCAATCAGGGGAAAAAGAAAATTACGAGTCTGGACTAAATCTAAATTAGCCTGTAATAATTCGCCATTTCTTTGTTTAAATGCTAGGCGCTCGTTTCCTTCTTGGGCATAGATTTTAATCAGGGTAATACCACTCATATCCTCTTGAATTAAATCGCTTAGATGCGAGAGTTTTTCTTGTACTTTTTTCTGTTGCCGCTGCAGACGACCACTAAATAACTGCACAGCAATTAACATCAAAGGATAGACAGAAATGGCGGCGACTGAAAGGGGAATATGAATCGCTAACATCACGGGCAAAGTTAACCCATAGGCAAAAAAAGTATTAGCCAAACTGAGCAAAGCAAAACCCACCAGACGACGGATATTATCCACATCGCTAGTGGCACGGTTGATTAAATCTCCTGAAGTTTGCCGAGAAAAATAGGCAGGTTCAAGGGTTAATAAATGCTGAAAGATTTTTTGTTTAAGATCGAACTCTACCTGACGACCGATCCCGAATAATAGCACTCTGGATATCATGCGGATAAACCACATAATCGAGGCTAAAGCGATAATAAAAATCACATAGTAAATGATTTTTTGGAAGTCAAAGGATTTACTTAAATCATCGATGCTATCCCGGATTAAAAGCGGTATATAAACACCCAAAAGATTAACAACAAGCAAAGCAACTACCCCCCAAGTTACTATTTGCCAATGGGGGCGTAGATAATTTGCTAGTTTTTTAATGCGAGAATAAGCCATATTCAGTTATCAGTTATCAGTTATCAGTTATCAGTTATCAGTTATCAGTTATCAGTTATCAGTTATCAGTTATCAGTTATCAGTTATCAGTTAGAACAGGGAACAGGTAAAAGGGGGAATAGCCACCCAAGATTTTATTTTTTCTCCTCGTCCTGATTTAGTGGCGGTTTAACATTAGAACCACCCGTGGGCGGTTTACCGGGGGGTTTATCAATTTTAGCTTGATAGCCGTCGTTTTTCTGAACCTGTCGTTTTTGTTTGTCCGACATTTAAGTTACCTCTGTTTGATGCTGCCAAAATTCAATCAGCTAAGAGGTATTTAAACCGCTTATTCTTAGATTAGCCGAATCTCCCTCAATCCCTTTACTGTTGCCAGAGTGCAAGAGTGCCTCATCTCAACAAGCAATTTAAGTAGGTAAGCGTTAAAAGTTGTCAGATGCCCCCCTTATTAAGGGGGGATTAAAGGGGGGACTAAGGGGGGATCGGCACCCCCCTTATCAAGGGGGGCAGGGGGGATCGAACCTAAAATCCATTTTTAATTTAATTATAACCAGCTACTT
>NZ_JADBTR010000190.1:0-10061 GCF_020246065.1 Microcystis sp. M144S2 | reverse complement strand
TAGACCTCTTGCAAAAGTCTTAAGTCGATCCTTGTACAGCAACATTTTTGAAGATTATCAACTACTAATAAATAATTAACTGAAAGTCCCTCCCATTATTGTTTCTATCGTTTGTTTTCGGATTTATGCAAGAGGTCTAATGCCAGAAATGTTGAATCTCGTAACAAAACTTTACATTTAAGAACAGGACAACCCCAGAACGCCATTTTTCAGATTGAATAGACAATTTTCCTAAACCAGTGTACATAGCTGATATGTTGACACATAAAACTCTGTAAATAGCGCAATTTATCTAATAAGCTTTTGCCAAATACTTCTTCAATATCTATTAGCTGCAAAATTAAATAAGCGATGATACAGCTATAAATTTGTATCCGAATTCCTCTCTCGTTTTTTGTGATTAAACGGTCAAGCTTGAGGTGCATTTTTAAGAACTTCCAAAGAAGTTCTATTTGCCATCTTTGTCGATACATTTCGGCAATTTCCTCATTACTTACCCCCCCTTCTCCTTCTAAGGGTAAGTCCGTCGCTATCCGAAATTCACTTTTACTTTCTAGATCACAAAACTCAACGATTCTTACCTCTACTTCTCTTTTTTCTGCTCCTAGCTTGCTCTGACCATTTTCCAGCATTTCTAGCTTCATATCATTTTTTACCCTTAAAACAAAGTGCTTGTCTTTTTTCTCTAATAATTTTCTGATTCTTTCATTAGAAGAAAAGCCTCTGTCCATTACCCCAACTCCATTTACAGGAATTTCTTCTATAGTTTTTTTCCCTTCTTTAGAGTCATGTCCTTGACCAAAATTGATCACAATCCCCCCCACTTCTGTGGTGATACTATTTATTCCACAAAATAATTTTACTTGATGCCATCCTTTTGTCCACAACAGTTTACTTGTTAGTGAGATTATTGTCGAGTCAATTGGAAATAAAGCTTGAGCTGCTTCTTTTCCTTTTTTGTTTACTAAACTTTTATTTAATTTATTGATGATTTTCTCAAATGGTTCTGTCTCTCGGATTTTACTCGCCTTAGAAAACGTTGACGTATTGACATTAATTCCTTGCATTTTCAGGCGTGCGCTTAAGTCTCTCATGCTGACGATACTTTTATCCAGCGCAAAACCTATCCAACAGGACACAAAAGTAAATGTACTTAATGCGGGATAGTCATTTTTGGGGAGTGGCTTGAGAAGCTCTTTCATTAGTTTTGGGAAAATTGTTAGCATGGCTTATTCACATTTATTGGTGTATATTTACTTTGTTTTCTTATCTATAATATCAAATTTTGTACGACTTTTTTCCACGTTCAACACTTCTGGTCTAATGCAGTTGCATTACCATCAATATCTAGTTTTTACAGACAGGTTTAGAGGTCGCAATGGCTGCAACGATGGCCCCATGCCCAGAATCCACTCTTACCGATCGCTATCAGACTACAATTCCCGATTCTGTTCGCAAAGTCCTTGGCTTGAATAAGCGTGATAAAATCTGCTACAACATACAGGCCGACGGCAAAGTATGGATTTCCAGGGCTGACGAGGCAGAAGAAAATGATCCAGTGCTTGGGAAATTTCTGAATTTTCTTGCCCAAGATATGGAACAGAACCCTCAACACATACAGGCAATTAGTTCTAACCTAGTCAGTCATGTTCAATCCTTGGTCTCTGGGGTTGATCTGGATCTTGATGCACCACTTCTGGATGAGGACGAATAAGGTTGTCTATAGATCAGCCCCTAGTGATTAATGGATGGAGCATATTTGCTCATCCTCTGTTCCTTGAACAGTTTGAAGAACTTGTGATGCAGGTTGAAGAGCTGCGTCACAAGTTTCCTCAAGATTACAAAAGGAAAAATGCTACAAAGCGTCTAGCTGCCATAGCAAAGTTAGCCTTTGATACTATTCCTCAAGACCCAACTCGCAGTGAGTATCGACTGGGAACTACGCTTGGAGACGATTACAAGCACTGGTTTAGAGCCAAGTTTTTTCAGCAGTATCGACTGTTTTTTCGATATCATCAAGAGAGTAAAATAATTCTCCTCGCTTGGGTCAATGATGAAAACTCTAAGCGAGCTTATGAGAGTAATACAGACGCTTATAGAGTCTTTAGGAAAATGCTGGCTCTTCTAGGTTCTGTGTGATCGGTTTAACTTACATAGGATCGATCGATCTTTGTGTCCTTTGTGTCTTTGTGGTTCGTTCCACCCCCTCGCTAGGAGAAATGTATCTTAGAATACATTTTACCCACCAAACCTAGGAGAGCCAAATGCTGGAGACCAGTCATCCTCCAGATGATTGGCATGACCTACTCAAAGAGGCGAAAAGTACAATTAGCCGTTTACGAGAAGCTGCTGAAACCGAAATTTAATGATAGATATGTCTGGACTTCCCCCATACAGACATACTAAAAAAAATTGAAAAGAGGCTACTGGGTACATTTTTCGCTTGAAAATGGCTTTACCGTTGACTGTATCTGGAGTAGAGCGATTCTGTAGAGTTGGCTGTATAGCGATCGCTAACTTGATCGTAACAGATAGTGTCATCAATCTCTAGAGTAAGCGATTCCCTCTGTAGCCATGTTTAGATAGCTAGTACATTTACACTGGAGAAGTTCAGTTATATCAAAGAATTTTAGTTATCTTTTGACAAAAATTAGATAAATTAGCTTTTTTATCTAAAAACTCTAGTAATTCAGCTAGAGATTTTTGAGGATTTTTATATTTCTCGACCTGCCGATTTAGACTGAATTTAATTTCTTCGGGATATTCATCGAACAAATGACTTAAAAAAGTATCAGGAGATTGAGCCTTTATACCCCAAATTTCTAAAGCTGACAGTGAAAAATCGGGAAGATTATTAGTTAAAATTAGATTAGCTTTAGCCATAACAGCAGTTGCTAGAACATGACGGTCTTTTAAGTCATTTGTCATTAACTCAATTAAACCAGATGGCACTTCAACCATGGCTTCGGGAAAGGCTGCTTTCATTGTCTCCACTAAATTAAGGGCTTTTATTGAAGTTATATTATATCGATTAATCAGATTGCGAGTTGTTTCTTCTAAAATTAATTTCGACCAGTAAGGGGAGTATAAACCTCGCCAAGCAATTGATAATAAAGTATCGCGTAAATACTGAGGAATAAGAACACAAGCATCTAAAACAACCCTAGGCTCTGCTGTCATCTAGGTTTAATTCCTCATCTTTTCTGTATAGTCCTTCCGCTTCAGTCATAGCCACAAGGTTATTTAAAATTTGTTCTCTTTCTCGATATTTTCTCTCTTTATATATTAGCAAATCTTCTCGTTTTATCCGTCTATCACTGCCTACATTAGTCGATAAAATTTGCCTCTGTTCTAGTAATTTTATTAGATAAGAGTTAGAAACATTTAACAAGTTAGCCGCTTCTTCTATAGTTAAATCCTGAGGGGTAACATTTAACTGAATTACCTGTCCCGATGCTAAGGCAGCTACACTGTAACGAAGTACCATTAAAACCGATTCGGGAATATGGACATTTTCTCCCTGTTCAGTTACGAGTCTCGTCGGTATTTCTCTATTAAGCAGCTGATTTAATTGGGTTATTTGTTCAGTTTCTTCGGGTTCGACAACAAAATGAGTTGGGTCAAAATTAGAATATTTACTCATATCAGAGAATGACTCCACGCATTGATATTATTTCACCTCATTTTAACATACCAATCTGACAGGGGGACAAGAACCCTAAACCATGAGATCACATTTTATTATTTTTTCCACTTCCATCTAAAAATTGAGAAAAAAGCCAAACCCTCTATTACACCATAAAAAAATTATGCAAGAGGTCTATTCTTCTACTTTTTTTGAAAATACTTTTCAGAGTATTCTTTTTTCAAGGATTCAACATCAAGTTTATGGAAAACCAATAGTTCCTGCATCTTGGAGTCACTAATTTCAGTGAGAGAATAGTCTTTAAACTCCTTGAAAAAGGACTTGACCCTATCTCTCAAGGATTTAAGTGTTCCTTTTCTCATGATTTCAACTTCATGGGTAAAACTTCCTTGTTTTGAAACATTTTTTGTAGGAATGATGAGAATTCTTTTTACTTTATCTGTCTTATATTCTTGTTCAAACCATGCACAGTGATTATTCATTTGTCCAGTTTCAGTTTTAGTTATCTCACTGCGTGAATCCTCGACTTCGCTCTTACATTCAAACATGAAATATTCATCATTTGAGACACACCAAAGATTGTCAGAGCCTTTTTTAAACTCCTTATCCGGTCTTTGACTTAAAAAACCGATCGCATAGCCTAAATCTTGAAGTGCTTTTTCAAATTTTTCTGAAGGCTGTCCAAAACTTAAATTTTCAAGTATCTCATTTACATCCATTGAAAGCTCTTGATAATTTTCATGCGAAGAAATCCAATCTCGAATTCGTTTTATTCTATTTTCGCTTATATAGCTTAATTTCTTATAATTAATACCTTCTCTAGGTTTCAGAAGCTGAGAATTATTTTTGAAAGCACTTTGTTGAGTATTATTAGAATCTAACTTGCTGATCTTATACTTGAATCGAGCAAGGGTCTGCAAATACCAACCCTTCTCTGCTTGATCTTCAGTACAGTACAAGTCAATTATTTTTTGCCCATGGTTGATTGCACTTTCAGGATCATTTTGGAAAAAGCTTTCTTCTGCCTTTCTTTCCAATTCTAGAATTTCCAGTATCTTACCTGTAGAAGATGGATTACTGTTAATGTTCGCATCCATTTTCTCTTTATAAAACTCTTTCCATCCATCGTCTCTTTTTAGACATTGGTTGATCAATTCAAGTATTACCTTTGTATAATCATTACCATTTTTTATATCTTCTTCTTTTGCCATTTCAGAGACTTCTAGCCCAATCTCTATCTGGTTCCTTGTTTGAGATGAGAAGAACCTATTTGAGCTAGAACTTTTAAGGAATTTTACAAGATCATCTCCGATGATGAGAATAACACTGTAGTCCTTCTCGCCTCTTACACTCCTGCCAAGACCTTGTTCTATCTTCTGAGCAGCTCTAATATTTGTTAAGTCGCTATTCGATCTACATTCTTCTTCGTACCTCTCAGTTAATGACTCCGAATATGGCATAGAGTCAATAATGAGGAGCCGACAAGAATCATCTGGAAGATCTATTCCGTCGTAGCGATTGACAACTACCACTGTATTGCTATATTCACCTGATTTAAGCTTACTAACCTCTTCAAAGATATTTTCACTTTTAACAACTACAGAACCTTGCTTCTGATACACCTTTGCTTTATTGAAACTAGAGGTAATTGCTACTAAGCCTGCTTTTCGACTAGGGTTTTGTTTAGAAAATCTGACAATAATGTAATCTCTATTCAACTCCTCATGGATGAGTGAGGGAATCAAGATCATTTTTTCACCTGACCACTTCTCTTGCTCTGGAGTAAGCGGATTATTTATAGCTTGAACGTTTAATCCAAGACCTTTTAGAAAGAAAGAATCATTTTGTGTAGTTGCTGACATCAAGATTCTCTGTTCAGCCTTGCTAAAAGTAGAAAACTGGTTAACTGGACTAAAATAAGTTGAAATTTCTAATTCTTTGCCACTAAAAAAGCATTGACAATTATCAATACTGTCTTTGATTAAATCCCAAGTGAACATTACTTTTGTATCACTTGTATATTCAATAATAATTTGTATAACTTCTGACTTTTTATCTTGCCAATTCCAATAAGGAACTGGCAAAAAAGTTGTGCTTTCGCCATTCTTTATCTCAAAAAAACTGCCTTCACCTTGCTCTCTTAGATCGTCTTCAAACAGTTGAAACAAACGTTGATAGAGATGATGAGAATTGTTTACTTTTATTTTAAAGGATTCGTTTATGAAATCTATACAGGCGTGTGAGTCGTCTAAAATAATCGTGTTTACTTTAGTGAATTTTCCGCCAATTCCGAAAACTGACTTCCCGTTGAAAACTTTCTGAACGTGCGTGATTAATATCTTCTCTGAGTTTAGAAATTGATCAGGCAGAGAATTGCTGCTATCAATAGTTACATATCCAATGCCAAATTTTTCTGCTTCTTGGCAAGTTTGTTTCACCAAGTATTTGTTGGGACACACATATAGACAGGGACCTTTCTTTTGATTCAGTTTAGATTGAAGGATCAACAAACCAATCAAAGTTTTACCTTGCCCAGTATGCAACTTTAAAACTAAATCTTTATCGTCTTTACGATTCAACCACCAGTTCGTTAGAATTTCTCTTTGCACTGGACGCAAAGGACCAGTCTCGCTCCTTCTGTCTAGCTCATCATAAATTTCAACGGGATCTACTTTTTTCTCAATTGATTTCAAACCCAACTTCTTCTTAAAATCAACCATTTCTAACCCATCTATGGAACTATCGCTTGGCAACAAACACTTTAATTCTAGCAGATCTCTTTTGATAATGCTCCCTTTTCAGCACCTGCAAAACACTACATCAAAGTACAATCAAGCTCTACATTATGGACACCAACAGATAACCTCTGAAGGAGCGTCACAATTCAGGAATCGAGGGATAACTAAAAACTCACATCTGATAACTGATCACTGATAAGTGACTCCTTTTTGCCTGACAGATTAACTTGCTTGGGAGGAGACAAAACCCGATAACTCGCGAAAACGGATCTCATCGCGGTGGGGATCGGCGCGACTAACTTGTACTTGAAAGCGATCGCCTAAAGATACCGAGCGCTCAAAACGATGGGGTAATTCTAACCCCAATTCCTCCAATAAAATCAAGCCTAAATTTTCCTCTTCCCGCAGCCAGCGCAACACCAAAGCTTGCCAGACTTGATCTCCCTGTCGTCGCAGAAATTCCAAACTCCAATAACGATTAGTTTGTCGTTCCACCGAGGTGGCTTCCAGGGCCGAACTAGCGACACTATAGAGAATTTCCTGCATTCTATCCCGGGTAAAAGGCAGTTTATCGCCCCGGAGATGGGCTTTTAGTTGAAAATGGGTCAAAAGGTCAGTATAACGGCGAATTGGCGAAGTTACTTGGGAATAGGTATTCAATCCTAGACTAGCATGACGGTTAGGAATCGTCGTCATCTCACTGCGCGGCATACAGCGACGCAAGGCACAGGAACGCACAGGGCCCGCAGGTAGTAAAATTAACTCCTCATCGGGGGGTAATTCCGGTTGTGGTTGTCCCCGGAAAGGCACGGGGATCTCGTGTTCCTGACAGTAGCGACCGGCGATTTCTCCGGCTAAAATCATCATTTCCGCCACTAATTGCCGAGATGGGGAAACTTCCTGCAATTCTACGATAATTTCGTCGTTAGCCTTCACCTTAATGGATGATTCTGGCATTTGGATGTTAATCGATCCCTGAGATTTGCGCCAGGCGTGGCGTTGTTTTGCCCAACGGTTGAGAATCTTCACTTCCGGTTCATGCTGCAGATCCAGATGTAACATTTCGTCCACATCTTCGTAGGTGAGGCGATAGGTGGGTTTAATTGTACTGGGATGGATACGATAATCGGCGATCGCCCCCGTTTCATCGAGGATTACCCCAAAACTCAATGCGGGACAAAGTTTACCCTGTACCAAACTCATTGGACCGGCGGCCAACTCTAGGGGAAACATGGGAACCATTCCCGTGGGAAGATAGAGACTGGTACTGCGACGACGCGCTTCTAGGTCTAATTCATCATCGGGAAGCACTAAACGGCTAGGATCGGCAATATGAATCCAGAGACGATGACCACCATCCGCGAGCATTTCCACCGATAATCCGTCATCGATTTCCTCGGTACTTTCATCGTCGATGGTATAAATTTTTTGGTGGGTTAAATCGAGACGATTGTTGACATCCGCATCCGCAGGGGGATTGAGTAAATTAAGACGCGCCACATCAAGTACCTTTTTCGAGAATTGAACGGGGTAGGAACTGCGTCGCAGGAAAAGGTTTTCGTGACTACTCCACCATTTCAAATCGACTAACAATTCAAAAGCAGCCTCGGGGGTTTGGGAACGGCCCAGCAGCGAGAGTATGTCCATGACTGCTGGATATTTTTGTTCGGGTTGGAGGATAAATTTTTCTAGAGATTCCAGACGAATTCGATCGCTTTCTGACCATTCTACCGTTTCACCGGCCAGGGCCTGTTGGAGACGTTGGAGAAATTGGCCTTTTTCCCGTTGACGCTGTTGTTCCACCTCTAGCTGGTGTTTGATTTCCTCTACCTGATTTTCCGAGCGGGCCTCGTAACCATCCCCTTTATTTTTAAAATAAACTTTATCATCACTCAAGAGACAATGGGCCGCATAGCAAAACTGGGGACTGCGATCGGAAAAGAGAATCTCGGCCATGGTTTCGGGAGTGACTAACTGATTTTCCCCGGCTAATAATTCCCAGGCCACTTCTAAACCACTGGGATCTAGATAGGGTTGGACTTCCCGCAGAAAATTGCCAATCTCCTTATAGTTGGACGGACCTGCTTTGATAATGTAATCGAAGCGCTGGGGACGCAGTTTATGCGGGGTTCCCCCTTGATCGATGACGATCCAATCTTTTTTCCCTTCTGGGCGATCGATCACCCCTAAGCGCCTTTCTCCTTGGACTCGAAATTCTACCAGCGTTCCCTTTTCCACTGCTTCCCCTTACTGCCTATCTATTTTGTCTATTTTCTATCATCCTCGATCGATTACTCGATCGGCAAGAGCAATCATCAATCCCCACCCACTAGATAGGGTTTGCGGCAAAAAGTTTTTCGTGGGGGTAGGGTGTGGGGTTTTACCCATTTTGAGGACGTTCGGCGAGCTCAGTCGAGCCGGGGTCAATTACCTAATTTTCAGGGAAAAAGTCCTGGAATTTTCCCCCTGATCACTCCCATGTCCACCACTTTTGGATTTCAAAAAAGTCTAAAAGTCTTATCAAACAAGGTTTTTAGATTTATTCAGCAAACCCCATTTAGTCAAAGATTCGCCGCTCTCAGGACAACCAGTGTACCCACAAGTTAATCGTCGTCAATTTAAGTGCGATAATTGTCGGAAACCCTTGAGCGAAGAGTTAGATTTTGTCCCCAGTAAACGAACTTATACGAAAAGACTAGCCGAGAATATACTCGAACAATTAAAAGAAGGTGATATTTTAAATGTTAGCCGAAGAAATGACGTAACGGAAGAAGAGATTCCAAGAATGCTAGAGAACATCGTCGAAGAAATTACAGAGCCAGACCTATCGTAATTAAAAAAACTAGGAATTCGCCAGTTCAAATACTGGCGAAATGCAGACGTAATCAAGCAAGATAGTAAATTATTTTCTTCTATCTCACTCTCAAGAAATGTTATTTCTTGAGCGGGTTGGGACGATAATTGCTAAAAATAAGCTTTTTCCGTGTTAATTAACTGAATATTGACAATTTGACCGTTAGTCACTTGTACGGTTCCATAGCTGCCGTCCCCTAAAAAATTATTGAGGTACAAATTGTCATCATATTGAGCGAGGAGAGTATATTCCCCTGAGGGCAATTCCACCAAAAAATTACCTTGAGAATCACTACTTATTTGCTTGATTAGGTGAGGATGTTTTTGGGCTTGGGCTACTGGCCAGTTGGTTCCTTGAGCGGGAATTCTACCTGAAAAAATCCAAATAGTTGTTTTAATAGGTTCAGGTTTTGTTCTCAAGGATGTTGTGTCTATAGTGGGCATTTGGTCGCCACTAAGACGAAGAATAGTGCCAGAAATACCCTGTTTTGATTGAGAGAAATTCGGGTCAGTAAAGCTCATCATTGTAACTAGAATAATGGTCAAACTTAGGAACCAGCGAAAGTTAGGATAAATCATAGTTTTGGCGATTTGGCTGTTATTTTGGCTGAAGAAAAGCCTCGTGCAGAATCCAACAGAGACTTTCTTCAGCATTGGTTAACTAGGAATGCTCTGGGTTGTGAGCATTAATAGCGTTTTAAGTAAGACGGACAGCACTGCTAGTGAGAATACTGCGGACTTGAGCATGGGTTAAGTTGGGATTAGCCCCGAGCATTAAAGCCACTACTCCTGCCACATGGGGAGCCGCCATCGAGGTTCCGCTG